>JABHLN010000046.1 GCA_018693105.1 Desulfobacterales bacterium
TTTTATCTTCTATTTAACATGTTAAGTAGTTTATTCAATTGGCAGTTTATATTTTACAAGAGAAACACCTGATTTTTCTTTTTTAATTTCATCAATGCTTGCCTCAGTAGCCAATCGAATAATATTTTTTTGATTTGATTGAAGTAAAATACTCTATTCTTAAAATCTAATTTATACTGTTAACTATTTTTTTTATTGTGAAAAAATAAATGAATAAATAATAAATATTTTAAAATTTAATATTAAAAAAATGTTATTAAAATTAATAAAAAAGGGTTTTATAAATACTTATATATATTGTTGTTAATAACTATATATATATTAACAATAATAATAAAAAAAACCATAATTTTATTTTTTATTATAAGCAGCCATTATTCCAAAGAGATCTATAGCGTTTGGAGGATTATTATCCCCGCCAAACTCCCTATATAAAGTATCAACATTTATTATAATTCTTTCTTTATCCAATAATGTTGAGTATTTACCAAGAGAAATATCAAACGCGGCATCTACAGCCGACATGCCGGAATCAAAACGTTTTTTAGTTTCTTTTATTATAAATTCAAAATATTCTTTAACTGATACTACACAGGTTTTATCTGAAACAGGACCATGTCCCGGAACAACGATATCTACATCCATATCAAGAATTATGTCACAGGCATTTAACCAATTTGAAACAGGTCCTTTCCACATAATAGGTGTTCCACCATGAAAAATAATATCACCTGTAAAAATAGTTTTATTATGAGGTATATAAACAAGTATATCACCTTCTGTATGTGTTGGGCCCACTTCTATTAGTTTTATTTCTTTATTACCTAAATTTATATCTAATTTTTTTTCGAAAGTCTTTGTAGGTAAAGTTAATGTAATGTTGTCGAATTTAAATTTTTCAAAACAATGAGTAAAATATTCACCCATCTCACCTAATTCGGAAGACATTTTTAAAACATCGCCAAGTACCTGGGGTGGAGCTTCAGCCATCTCTATGGCAGCAGCCTTAGAAGATATTATTTCAGCATCTTTTACAAGCTCATTTCCATAAAAATGATCTCCGTTGGCATGAGTATTAACAAGTATATCTATTGTTTCTGCAGCTATAGTTGTTTTTCTCATTGTTTCAAGCATTTCCCCTGTAAGATCAAGATCAAAAAGAGTATCTATAAGAAGGGATTTATCACCATCAACAACAAGACCCGCATTACTCCAGCCCCAGGAACCATCGGGCAGAGTATAAGCATAAACATCGTTTCCAATGCGATGAAGGCCTTTTGTATAATTAATTTTTTCCATATAATAACCCCTAGTAACAAACAATTATTATTTATGTGTTTTTAGAATATTTTCAATTGGTTCTTCAGTTATATCATAACCCGCTTCTTCAGGTATACACAACACAAGGCCCGACTTACCTTCCTTTAGTTTTGGTAAAACCGTAATAATTTTTTCAGAATTAGCTTTATATAAAAGATCCTCAATGGTTTTATTTTTCTTTAATTTAAGAATATTCATTCTTGTCGGAAAAATAACATTATATTTACCAGTCTTTTCATCGTTTATAATCTGTTCGGCTGTAAGCCATTTTGAATCTACAGATTCTTTTCCGTCATGAACACCTGTTTGTCCAACAGGTGCTGCGGCAACATAAAAACGAGTATCAAAACGCTTTGGCATCATTTCAGGTGTTATCCAGTGAGCAAACAACACAAGGTTGTTACAGGCCAAAACAAGATCTTCTTTTTCAAGAAACACTCCAATTGATATTTTTTCTTCATTAAGAGGTTTACGATAATGGTCAAGAGAAGCAAGTTCATTGGCCGATAATAAATTTTTACCACCTCTTTTTTTTGCTAAAAGTATTCCACTTTCTTCAAAAGATTCACGAATAGCTGCCACCCTGAACCCTAATTCAGTATCATCCAGAGAATCAACTCCCTCACAGTAACTGCGAATGTTTTTATTATTATCACCATCACAAACCTTACCTCCCGGAAAAACAAGAGCCCCGGAGGCAAAATCTATTTCTTTGTGACGTAAAACCATAAAATATTCCGGACCGGATGAACTATTCCGGCCGATTATTATAGTAGCAGCTGGTATTGGAGTAGAAGGTGTGTTGTCAGGCATAATATTTCTAAAAACGATCTCAATAAATTTATTAATAAAGTAATATTATTACACAATATAATTGTTGTATAACCTACAAATAAATATATTAATTGTATAGCTTTTTATTACTTGTATCGCAAGCAATTATACTGATAATATTTTTGCAATTAACCCAAATAAATAAAACTATTGTTTTAAATTTAGATGAACTCGTAAAAAGTATATCCGATGATTAAGTAAAAACCTTCATATACAAGGCCTGGTGGTTGATCAGCAGTGATGGTATACATGTAGTATGTCTAACTTCTGATCAACCGCTTTAACCCAGTAGGTGTAGACTTTTTACGACGCCATTAATTTTTTTATAAGGGAAAAACTATGTCTATATTATTTAAAAAGGGAAAAATCGGTAATTTGACCCTTAAAAACAGGTTTGTTAGATCTGCTACAGCTGAACTTCTTGCATCAGACGATTGCAGGGTTACAGATCAGTATATTAATGCTTTTTCTCGTCTGGCAAAAGGTGGTGTTGGTCTGATAATTACAGGCAATTATTATGTAAATAATATTGGACGTTCTATTCCCAGGACAATAATTGTTGATAAGGATGAAATAATTAATGACCTTAAAAGGGTTACAGCTGTTGTTCATGAAAATGGTGGAAAAGTTATAGCCCAGATTAATCATGGGGGTCGTCAATGTAATCCTGAAATAATTAAAGAAACACCTGTTGCTCCCTCACAAGTCAGGGATCCGGTATCTTTTGTTAAGCCCAGGGAAATGCTGGAAATAGAAATAGAGGATACAATTAATGATTTTGCTAAAGCAGCGGGACGAATTAAAAAAGCAGGTTTTGACGGGGTACAGGTTCATGCGGCCCACGGGTATCTTGTTAACCAGTTTCTTTCCGGTCATACCAACCGCAGAAAAGATAAGTGGGGCGGGTCTATTGATAACAGGATGAGGTTTCTTGTTGAAATATACAAAGAGATTCGCCTGGTTGTTGGACCTGAATTTCCGGTTTTAATAAAAATAAATTCTGAAGATTTTGTTTCAGGAGGACTTACACTGAACGAAGCTGTTCTTGTATGCAAAAAACTGGATGAACTCGGAATTAACGCAATTGAAGTAAGTGGAGGAACACCTGAAAAAGGGATGGTTACAATCAGGGGAGATATACCAAGGGATCTCCTTATGCGGAACAGAAGTTTTTTTGAACGTATTCTTATACGCCTGTTTGAAAAATCCATAAGAAAGCATTCTCTTTTTGAAGAAGCATATTTTCTTCAACAAGCTGCCATAATAAAAAAAGAGGTAACAGCTCCGATTATCACCGTAGGAGGAATACGGAATAGGGCGGTTATGGAAGACGCCCTGAATTCAGGCAAAGCTGATTTTATTTCAATGTGTCGTCCATTTATTCGTCACCCAAACCTTGTTAATTTGATGGAAAAAAATGAAAAAAATCCGATAACATGTACAAATTGTAATAGGTGCACCTTTGAGATGGTGGCTCACCACAACCCGATGAAGTGTTATAAATCAGAATCACCAGCTTAAAACGTTAGGATTATATTATATGAGCAGTAAATACCCAAGACTATCTTCTCCGGTAACATTAGGCTCAACAGAACTTTCAACCCGTCTTGTCATGGCTCCTGTAGACACACAATATTCTACTAAAGAAGGGCATGTTACTCAAAAACTTATAGATTTTTATAAAAGGCGCGCCGGGCGTGGTGTGTCTATGATTATTACAGAAAACACAGGTGTTGATAAAGGTGGAAAATCAAACATAAGTATGATGGGATTGTTTAATGATACATATATCGAGGGTATGAGCAGGCTTGCTTCAGCTGTTCATAAAAAAGGGTCTAAAATAATTATTCAGTTAAACCATGCGGGTAGACAGACAAACTCAAAATACCTTGGAGGGGGTCACCCTGTAGCAGCTTCGGCTATACCTTGTCCTCTTGTAAAAATAACACCACACGAACTTAAACCAGAACAGATAGACAGCCTGGTATATAAGTTTTTAGATGCAGCAACCCGAGCCGAAAAAGCGGGAGCAGACGGTATAGAACTTCATATGGCACACGGCTATCTTCTATGCGGTTTTTTATCTCCTTTTTCAAACCAAAGAGGTGATAAATATGGTGGATCAATTGAAAAACGGATGCAATTTCCATTACAGGTATTAAAGGTTATACGTGAAAAACTACCCGAATCTTTTATTATTGGATGTCGCATAAGCGGAGATGAACAGGTAGCGGGTGGTTTAACTCTTAAAGAAACAATACCAATAACACAAACACTAGAAAAAAACGGGGCTGACTATATACACGTATCCTGTTGTAACAATGCATCAGGACATAAAAATATTCCAAGTTACTATGAACCCCCGGGTGTTTTTCTTGAATATGCAGAAGCAATAAAAAAGGCTGTTTCAATTCCTGTTATTACCGTTGGCAGGCTTCACAGCCTTGACTTTGCTGAAGATATTATAGCTGAAAAAAAAGTCGATCTTATAGCTGCGGCAAGGCCTTTTGTTGCAGATCCTGATTTTGGAATTGAAGTTGGAAAAAAGAACAACCTTGATAAAAACTTTAAACAAGGACCTGTTTGCCTTTCCTGCAACCAGTGTATAGCCTCTCTTGTAAAAACAACAGAAGGTATAACCTGTACTATAAACCCCTATCTTAATTCAGAAAAAACAAAAAAGGCACAAAGGGTTGATTTAAAAAAACATGTTTTAGTTGTAGGTGGTGGTCCTGCCGGAATGGCTGCGGCTGTTAATGCTAAAAAGCGGGGACATAATGTTACCTTGATGGAAAAAAAGAACCGGCTTGGAGGAGCATTATATTATGCCGGTCTTCCTTCAAATAAAGAGGGTTTTATATCTTATTGTAATTATTTATATGAAAACCTTATAAAAACATCTGTAGCGGTAGAAACAGGTAAAGAGGCGGATATCAACACAATAATAAAACTTGAACCGGATGAAGTAATTATTGCGACAGGTGCCGCAAAGCCGTCTCCCTCCATACCCGGATTAAATAAAATCAAATGGGAGCGGGTATACAGCGGTTTTGACACCCCGATTGAAAAAGGGTCAAAAGTAATTATTGCAGGAGGAGGGGGGCGAGGAGCAGAACTTGCTGAATTTATGGCCGAAAGGGGTTCAATTGTTACACTGGTTGAAGCAAGAAACAGGGTTGCATATGATACACCGCTCCAAATAAGGTATTATTTGGAACAACGACTTAATAACAGCAACATTGAACTTTTTATCAATACAACCATATTGGAATTTACCCATGAAGGGATCAGGGTAAAACACAATAACAAAGAAGAAACCCTGACAGGTTTTGACCGTATTATAATGGCCCTGGGCGAAAGCCCGAATACCGGGCTATACAAGGAGCTATGCGACAAAGGGATATCTGCAAGAATAATTGGCGATGCAGTTAAACCCAGAAATCTTCTATATGCTGTTCATGAGGGCTCTATCGTAGGTGATTTAGTATAATCTGATTTTTAAAACTGTTTTTCTTTAATGTATGGTAAAAAAAACTTGACAATTAGTCGGTTGACTGAGCAAGTGTTTAGTCAATCGACTTGCTAAAAGCAGCCACACCAAATCATCGTATGGGTAATTGAAATGGTATGTTAACAAAGATAGTATATCATAAGATACAACAAAATAATTTAATAGGTGTTTGTTCGCGCAGGTGGATAACGCTTACCAATTATATTGGTTTTTTTTAGAATAGATGTATAATTATTAAAATTTTTAGTCATTCGCGTTGAGAATTAATATTAAAGAGAACGTATTTTTTTTGCATTGGTATAAATCAAATTAATAAAACTAAAAAGGGGTATGTATGACAGAATCCACACAAAAAGCTCCCAAATGGGTTGAAATGTATGCCGGTATGTACCCGGATAAGCCAGCTGTAATAGGTCAAAAACGTACAATTACCTGGGGTATGCTGAATGAAAGGAGCAAGGCTCTTGCAAAGAAGATGTTTTCCATGGGGTTGAGGCCGGGGGACCAGGTGGCTATAATGGCTTATAACCGACCGGAATGTTACGAGATTATTGAAGCTGTTAATTGGCTGGGGTGTGGAAGAGTCTTTATCGGGTATCGCATGAAAGCACCCGAAATTGAGTACATAGTGGACCATTCAGACTCAAAACTTTTATTCTTTTTAAATGATTTTGAAGAAAGAATTATGCCGCATAGGGAAAATTATAAAAACCTGCTTCCCAACGGTCTAATCTGTATGGGAGCAACATCTTATGAAAATGTTCTGGATTTTGAGGAGTTGTTTGCAAATACTCCTGACGTGGATCTAAACAACCTGCCGCCTGCGGTTAAAAGGACTGAAGGCATGGTTTACACTTCCGGTACAACAGGAAAGCCCAAGGGGGCTTCTAGGAATGTGGCCAACTTAGCTTCCGAGTCCTTTATGAACCATATGAAATCAATAATTGAACTCTTTAAGTATGATAACAACGAGGTTCATCTTCTTTGCTGCCCAATATATCATTCGGGTCCTTCCTTTTATGCATTTTTAACATTAATGCTTGGCGGCACACTCGTCCTTCAGGAAAGATTTGATCCCGAGGAGTTTCTATCACTTGTATCAAAACACGGGATTACGTCATCACATCTTGTTCCTACAATGATAAGCTCCATGCTTGATGTTTCTGAAGATTTTACTAAAGACCTTGACTTCTCCAGTCTGAAGTCTCTTCTTTTAAGTGCCGCCCCTGCACAGCCAAAACACAAGCTTGGGTTTATGGAGCGCTTCGGGAATGTTCTTTACGAATATTACGGGTCAACAGAGACAGGCATAAACACTTGTATTACACCTGAAGAAATCCTGCAGTACCCTTCAAGTGTGGGTAAGGCTTTCCCTGATAATGAAATAATTCTTCTTGATCCTGATGGAAAAGAGGTGCCAGATGGTGAACGTGGTGAACTATATGCACATGGTCCTATTATGATAGACTATTATTATAAAGATGATGACGGCACTAAAGATGTCTATAATGGAAAATATATGACCGCCGGTGATATAGCGATTCGTGACAAAGAAGGATACTACTATATTGTAGACCGTGTAAAAGACATGATCATAAGGGGAGGGGTGAATATTTATCCTGCGGAGATAGAATCAGAAATGAATAAAATTCCCGGGATAAAAGAGGTAGCTGTTGTAGGCAAACCGGATTCTCACTTTGGTGAGACAGTAGCATGTTTTGTTGTAAGGGAAGGCGGTTCGGATGTAACGGAAGATATAATAAAAGAATATTGTGCCAAGCAAATGGCCAATCAAAAGATACCGGTTTTGTTTGATTTTGTTGATGAACTTCCGAGAAACCCGACGGGAAAGGTGTTGAAGAGAGAGCTTCGTGACAGGCTGACGGATGCTGTTTAAAAAATAAGGTTTTTTCAAGGCTCGCCATTTGGCGAGCCTTTTTTCTATAGTCTTTTCAGATTGGGTTTAAAGGAAAGATCTCATATATTGTTTATTTGGTTCCTCAAAAGATTGACATTCTAAAAAATAAATCATACAAATTTAAAAAATCGTTCAAGCTAACCTTGGCACAGAAGATATAATTTCTTCTTTACTTTTTCAGTTCCGTTAAAAAATAGCTATTTACGTTTACTCCTGACGCATTTAACCTGTGTATCGTTTTCAGATCAAAGTAATTAGTGCCCACCCAGAAATGACTAATTGGGCCGATTTCTGGATGGACACTAACTAATACTCAAAGGAGGCATTATGCCGGAATCCGTACAAAAATCTCCCAACCTGGTTGAAATGTATGCCGGTATGCACCCGGATAAACCTGCTGTAATAGGTAAAAAAAGAACAATTACCTGGAGTATGCTTAATGAAAGAAGCAGGGCTCTTGCAAAGAAGATGTTTTCTATGGGGTTGAGGCCGGGGGACCAGGTAGCTGTAATGGCTTATAACATACCTGAATGTTTCGAGATTATTGAGGCTGTTACTTGGCTGGGATGTGGAAGAGTATTTATCGGGTATCGCATGAAGGCACCCGAAATTGAGTACATCGTGGATCATTCTGACTCAAGTCTTTTATTTTTTTTAAATGATTTTGATGAAAGAATTATACCGTATAGGGAAAACTATAAAAAACTTCTTCCCGATGGTCTAATCTGTATGGGACCTACACCTTATGAAAATGTTTTGGACTTTGAGGAGTTGTTTGAAAATACCCCTGACGTGGATTTAAACAACCTGCCGCCGGCGGAGAAACAGGCCCAAGGTATGGTTTACACCTCCGGTACAACAGGAAGGCCCAAAGGTGCTACAAGAAATGTGTCTAAGTATGCCAGCGAACCTGCCATGAATCATATGAAAGCGATTATGGACCTGTTGAAGTATAGCCGTGATGAGGTTCACCTTCTTTGCTGTCCTATATATCATTCGGGCCCTTCGTTTTTTGCATATATGACCTTTCTGCTCGGCGGTACTGTTGTTCTTCAGGAAAAGTTTGATCCAGAGGAGTTTCTCAAACTTGCATCAAAACACGGGATTACGTCATCACACCTTGTTCCCACCATGATAAGCTCGATTCTTGAGTTACCGGAAGGTATTACAAAAGACCTTGACCTGTCGAGTCTGCGATCAATTATTTTCGGTGCTGCCCCTACACAGCCGAAACACAAGCTTGGGTTTATGGAACGCTTCGGGCCGGTTCTTTATGAATATTACGGGTCATCGGAGGCAAGTGCAAATACCTTTATAACACCTGAAGAGATCCTGAAACATCCTTCAAGCGTGGGAAAGGCCTTTGCTGATAATGAAATAATTCTTCTAGACCCTGAAGGAAACGAGGTTCCTGATGGAGAAAGGGGTGAGCTATATGTACACAACTCTCTCCTTGTAGATCGTTATTATAAAGATGAAGAGGGTACTAAGGAAATTCACAGGGGTAACTTTATTACGGCCGGTGATATAGCGATACGAGACAATGAGGGGTACTATTATATTGTAGACCGTGTAAAAGACATGATCATAAGGGGCGGGGTAAATATATATCCTGCTGAAATCGAAGCGGAAATTAATAATATTCCCGGAATAAAAGAGGTTGCTGTTGTTGGTAAGCCGGATTCACATCTTGGTGAGACCGTAGCATGCTTTGTTGTAACGGAAGACGGTTCGGACGTGACGGAAGATATAATAAAAGAATATTGCGCAGATAAAATGGCCAATCAAAAGATACCGATTTTGTATAATTTCGTTGATGAACTTCCAAGAAATCCTACGGGAAAAGTGTTGAAGAGAGAGCTTAGAGATAGGCTGAATAGTACCGGGTAAAAACAAGGTGTCTATCTCATACTTCGCACCTTGAAAATAAAGTTTACAGTTTAAGGCCAATATTGGTTTAAATGGCAGCTAACGCTTTGATAACCGGAGATTTGGCGTAGCAGAATATTCCGGTTAATCGATTTGTTGGGTGATCACTTCTTTGCTACTTTTAGTAGCAATGTATAGGTGCACACTCCCAAAACCACCAATTTCTTTATCTGTATAATCAAGATCAAAATGATTAAATACTTTTTCCATGTCTCTTATTACATCACCGAGTAGAATCCAAAACTTTGTAAGCAACATTCCCAGAATATTCATGTTCTTTGGAAAATTGATATCAACCATGATCAATTTTCCACCTGGTTTTAACACTCTGTTTAATTCCGACATTGCTTTCAGGGAGTCCGGATACCCGGTAAAAGCCATTGTATTGAGTACAGTATCAAATGAATTACTGTTATATGGTAATGACTCAACATTTCCCTGTAGTAGCTGGGCTGAAATACCTTTGTCGCGTATGTTTTTTTTTGCTATCTCCACCATCTTTGGGTTGTAATCGATACCAAACGTCTCATAATTCGAGGCGTACTTACTCAACAATAGTCCGGTACCGAAGGAAACTTCTAAAACACGCTTACCCTCAATATGGGGAATAGCATGAGAATTCCAGTTATTCCAAATTGGCAGCACTTTGATGAGTATATCGTATCCTTTAGCGATTTTTGAATAAAGGATATTGTTTTTTTCAGTAAACTCATCTGATAAAGCAGATTCATTTGAATAATTTTTTTGCTTCTTCATTTAAGCCCTCATTTTTCTATCTAACAAAGGATTTCATACCCAACGTGAAAATCACCAGTTTTAACCGGCTGAATTTTCTGGTTAGAATTAAGCCGGGAGTACCCATCAGAACTTAATTTTATGGCTTTGCCTCTCTATCAACCGCCAGTTGCACTTGCCTGTAAAATGCTAAGCGTTTCTTGCCCTGATCACCGCCCTGACGATCAGTGGCATGCGGCCAGTTGCTGTTTGAGGCGATGACTATTTTCCGCTTGGGGTCGATGAAGATGCCCTGACCGAAAATCCCTCTTGCTGTATAAGCGCCATCATTCAAAACCCACCATTGATAGCCGTAGTCGTATCCAGGCCTGCTGGTATCAATCTGCTTCATGGTTGCCTCTGCAATCCAACTGTCGGGCAATACCGACTTACCACCTGCGATACCTCCGCCCAGCATAAACAAACCGAAGCGTGCAAAGTCACGGGTTGAAGCCTGCATGCAGCAACCGCTGATTTCATGACCTGTGGAGCCCAGCAACCAGCTCGCATCCTGCTCCATGCCAAAAGGTCGCCAGATCTTCTCCGACAGATAGTCAGACAAGCTCTTTTTGGCTGCCGAACTGACAAGTACACCAATTAAATTTGTCTCGCCGGTCTTATAGACCCATTTTGTGCCCGGAGTAGTGTCGGGCTTTAATTTGCGCATATAACTCACTGTCACATCGACGCCTGGATCGGCTTTGTGCGCGTTAAATAATGCGACATCTGATTTGGGGTCAGCGTAATCCTCATTCCATTTCACACCCGATGTCATTGTCAGCAGCTGTTTGATCGTGACATTATCATAAACCGATCCTATAAGGCCGGGAATGTAGTCCGACACCTTGTCATCGATACTCTTGATATATCCGTCTTTAATTGCTGTACCAACCAATGTCGAGGTAAATGATTTTGCAACTGAGAAACTGGTCCAACGTCTACCAGAACTAAAGTCGAGTCCGTATTTTTCAAGGCGTATTTTGCCGTCTTGAACGATCACCAATGCGGCGGTGTGCTGGTCCTCCATAAAGGCCTCGATATCTGTACCAACATCAAGCAGATCTCCTTTAGGCAATGGATGGATTTTCTTACCTGCAGGAATAATCCGGGATTTTGTAAGGATAGTCAATCTGTCCATAGCTCGAAATGCAGCATCGCGCTGCGGAATTGACCAGAAAAGGACATCCTTGTTGGTCGGAAGATTTAAGATCAACCTGCGCATATCTTTGTCAGCCGTAGCCCAGAATATGCCGCATACAGCCACTACCACAACCAGGATTAAAAAGATCCATTTTCGCATGACTACCTCCTTATATTTCGTTCATGTTTACCTAAACGACGTTAACAAGTAATTGTGCGGTTCTGGGTAACACCACTTTTGTAATGCTATCCATCTAATAAATGTATCGAATTGTAAATTTCTAAAGCCAACAACATGTTAAATCTGTGAGTCTTTGGTGAGTCTGGATAGAATCTATAATATTAAAAATATCGGAGTGTCAAGTGTTGGACTCCTATGTTTTCTCTTAAGATTTTTTTAAAGAATTCATTTACTGATTTTGCATGGGCTGAGTAAGAGACAATTCACCTTTTTTCGTGATTCTGATCAAAGGTTGCAGGGTGCCTGTATCTAATTTGGCCTCGAGACTGTATGAGATCTTATCTTTTTTCTTGCTCCCGATAAGATTGGTAATAAAACTGATACTGCTGAAAAGGCCTACCGAAGCTTTTAATACAACATTGTCTTCCCCATAAGCCTCTATCCTGGGAAGCTGGTTGGATACGCCGGTCATGATTTTATGCCCTTCAATGGCAATGGTATAAGAAATCCCTTTTAATTTCAGCGGCAAACGATTGGGGTTCACAATACGAAGGCCGATTTCAAACTGGGGAATCAGGTTGCCTGTCGGAATTGCCTTAAAAGAGGTGATGGTCACAACCGGTTTTTCATATCCGTGCCGAATACTTGCACAGCCGGAAACAATGAGAAGAGAAAAGATAAAGAATATACCAATAATTTTTCTATTCATAATTTTATCCTTTAATAGTATAAACATCTCCGCTTATGCCGGCATTCGCATTGATCTCGATTGTGTCGGCTATTCGTTTAGCAGAACTGTGGCACTGCCTTCGAGCGGTCGGTCCTCACCATTTATTCTGTCGAGCCATATATCGCAGTCGGCAAGTCGTTCTCCGTTCTCTTCCCGTATAGCGTTGACCCGGCCTCTTGCTACGACATGATCACCTTCAAATACATAAAGCAGAAACGTCATACGCAACCGTTTTATGCAGCCGCAACCCATCCATTCATGCAGCATATTGACCATGTAGCTGAGCCCTAAAGGGCCTTGGTTGATGGTGCGTCTGCCCAGACCCATTTTCTCAACTACACCCCTGTCCCAGTGGACAGGGTAGGGATCCCGAAGTATGGCTGCCATGGTGCGCATTCGTTCCGCTAGTACACTCGGCATATCCCAGGGTGGAATGCTGTATCCGGGTTCAATCTTCATTGTGTGCTCCTCCTGTAAAGCCAGGTTACTATTGTGCGGGCAACCGGGTCGTCGCTTTCTTCGTCGTGAAGATCAAACTGAAACTGGATGCGGTCAAAAGTTCGTTTTCTGCCCTGACGACGCTCTGCAGAAGTTATAACACCACTGACATCGTAGGGACGTTCTTCCTGCAGGGGCTTATAAAACTCCCAGTCATAACTTTCAATTCTAATGGAGGCGCCCGGCTCTGCCTGGCCAAGTGAAAACATCTCGGCAATGCTGGTGCCTGCCCCGAGAATGGGCACGTGAAACAGGGCAACCGGATGTGCCAGGTTGTCAGGCAGCGGCTCAGCACCTGTGCATTCAGTTAAAAGGAAGTTTTCCCAGTGAGCAATGGTATAGGAGCCACCAGGAAACTTGTGTCCAACCAATTTATTGATGCTTGCTTCAGATGGAAGCGGGTTCGTCATATCAATTTCCTCCCCGGAATGATAACGATGGTCCAGTATGATGGTCGGAGGGTCTGACCGAGTTAATAGACTGATATACCTTTTAAAAAGGTTCTATTCGGGTTTTTTAAGATTTTTTTTAAAGGCTCGCCATTTGTCGAGCCTTTGTTTTATTGTCTTTTCATAACCCCTGTCTGTGGGAAAATAGTAAAGCACATCTTTAAGTTTTTCCGGTAGATATTCCTGTTTTACGTGAGCGTCTTTAAAATCATGTGCGTATTTATAATCCTTTCCGTATCCCAGGTTTTTCATAAGACCGGTTGGGGCATTTCTTATATGCATTGGAACCGGGAGAGTCCCGGTTTTTTTAATTGTTTCTTTAACATCGCCAAAGGCTTTGTATATACTATTGCTTTTAGGGGCTGTTGCAAGGTAAGCGACAGCCTGTGCAAGTGCGAGATCTCCTTCAGGGTGGCCGAGAAACCTGAAGGCCTCCATTGCATTCATTGTTACGCTTAATGCGAAAGGATCCGCATTTCCAATATCTTCTGTAGCAAACCTTACCATTCTGCGCGCAATATATAGCGGGTCCTCTCCTGCCTCAATCATTCTCCCAAGCCAGTAAAGAGCTGCATCCGGGTCACTTCCGCGAAGGCTTTTATGAAAAGCGGATATTATGTTGTAATGTTCTTCTCCTGACTTATCATATACAAGTGCTTTTTTCTGAAGAGCTTTTTCTATGTCGTTAAGGGTTATTTTGATGGGTTTTTCAGGATCAGGTCTATCGATATCGGACAAAAGTAATGAAGCTGTAACTTCAAGGCCGTTAAGGGATGTACGTACATCACCGTCAGCAATATTTACAAGGTGGTTGAGCGCTTCTTGATCAAAGGAAAGGTTTTTGTTTCCCAGCCCGTTCTCTTTGTCGTTTATTGCACGGTCAAGAATAACAGCTATATTATCAGGAGATAAGGGGTTTAGGGTTATCATCCTGCACCTTGACAGAAGGGCAGGAATAACTTCAAAGGAAGGGTTTTCTGTTGTCGCACCTATAAGTGTTATTAAACCGCTTTCAACATGTTGTAAAAAAGCATCCTGCTGGGATTTGTTAAACCTGTGAATTTCATCAACAAAAAGGATAGTTCTTTTTCTATTAAGCATCTGCTGGTTTTTTGCTTCTTCTATTACAGCCCTGATATCTTTTACTCCGGAAAGAACAGCAGAAATTTGAATAAAATGAGAGCTTGTTTCTTTTGCAATAATTGTTGCAAGTGTTGTTTTACCGCACCCTGGTGGTCCCCAGAGAATCATTGAAAAAATTCGGTCTTTTATAATTGCTGAATGAATTAAAGAACCCTCACCAGCCACATGATTCTGTCCAATAAATTCTTCAAGGTTTTTCGGCCTCATTTTTTCAGCAAGAGGACTGACCGGCCTAAGAGTCTTTAAGGCTTTTTGTTCAAACAGGTCCAATTATTTTACCTATTTTTTCTTTTTATATTTTTTACTGCCCTGATTACGATTTTTTTTCTTTGAACCAAAATCGATTCTGCCTGATTTTTCTTTAAACATTAACCTGATTGGTGTTTTATCAAGTCCTGCTTCATCCCGGATCTGGTTTATCAGATATCTTTTATATGAAAAATGTACAGCTTTAGGATAGTTTACAAAACTGATAAATGTTGGTGGTTTTTCAGATATCTGTGATGAATAATAGAATTTTATCCGCTTTCCTTTATGAAGGGATGGTTCGGTTTTTAATGTGGCCCGCTCAATCATGCTGTTAAGCTTTCCTGTTGTTACTCTTGTCGTATATTGCTCAAAAACCTCATCCACAAGACTGAATATTCTCGGAACCCTTAAGCCGGTAAGGGCTGAAATAGTCATGGCGGGAGCAAAGCTTAAAAACTTTGCCTCCATTCTCAGGTGCTCATAATATTTTTTATGGGTTTTATCATCTTTTTCTATCAGATCCCATTTATTAAGAAGAAAAATACATCCGCATCCCCGTTCATAAGCATAGCCGGCTATCTTTACATCCTGGTCGGTAACTCCTACTTCAGAATCTATAAGAATCAAGGCTACATCGCATCGGTCAAGACTTCTAAGTGATTTAATAATTGAAATCTTTTCAAGTTTATTGGAGACTTTTTTCTTCCGTCTTATTCCGGCTGTATCTATCAATAGATAGGTCTTGTCGTTATATTCACATATAGAATCAATAGCATCACGGGTTGTACCCGGCACATCGCTCACAATCAGCTTCTTTTCACCGATTATTTTGTTTATAAGGGAGGATTTCCCAACATTCGGCCTTCCTACAACAGCAAGGCTTATGATATCTGTTTTTTCTTCGGTATCAAACCTGGGTAGTTCCTTAACTAGGCTATCAAGAAAATCCGGAACGCCATAACCATGTTCTGCCGATATGGGATATAAGGGTTTTATTCCCAGAGTATAAAATTCATAAAGGTTGTCCTCGAGTTCAATACTGTCTGTTTTATTTACACCATAGAGAACAGGTTTTGATATATCCCGAAGCAGGTCAATAATGTCTCTGTCATACGGTGAAACACCCTGCCGCCCGTCAAGCACGATAATTACAGCATCGGCATCAGTTATAGCCTCAAGAATCTGCCAGCGTATTACGTCTGAAAAGTAATCTTCCTTATCATCGGAAAAACCGCCTGTATCAACAAGAGTAAATTCAACACCGTCCCAGACGGCATCACTATAGTGGCGGTCTCTTGTTACACCTGGGAAATTATCAACAAGGGCATCCTTTTTCCTTGTAATCCTGTTAAAAAGAGTAGATTTGCCCACATTGGGCCGGCCTATTATGGCTACTATTGGTTTCATAGTTTTTTAATTAGTATTAATATCAAAGTGTTTTTATAAATTTTCATCATTTTCCGAAGTTTGGTCTTTTGCAGAGACATAGGTTTCGGCAATATGTGAAGTATAAACAATTATTTGTTTCATAAGATCCATAAGATCCATATGTATTTCATGGGTTTCCACAGAATCTTTTCTTTTTTGGAGGATACGTTCAAGATGCTGTATCCTGTATTTTGATTCAAGGTCCAGAAATATTCGTTCCTGCTCCATTATAGCCTTTGCTTTTGTCAGGTCTCTTTCAGAAAAAGCATCCCTTAAAAGCTGAACCTGCCTGCATACTTTCTGATGGTAAATTAACAGCTCCTCTTTACCTTCTTCTGAAAAATCCGATTCAAGCGCATGTTTTTTTGCTATAAGAGGGATCATGTTTCTGTGAATGATATCGCCGATACTTTCCATGTCTTTTACAATTGAAATCATTCCGTATACTTCGTTAGACTGTTCTTCTGATAATCCCTGCCGGGCAATTTTTAAAAGGTAATCACCAATTTTTTCTTCAAGAAAATCAATTTTGTCCTCGCGCATATCGAGGCCCTCAATAAGTGAAAGTTGTGGAAAAAATTCATCTCTTGTGGGTATTTCCTTTACAAGCAGAGAGGCTTCTTTTTTAGACAAGCCTTTTTCCTTAGTAATAAGTTTCGGGTCGGAAATAAACGGGATAATAATAGCCCTGAGCATTCTGTTAAGAAGCTTGGCCATTCTTGAGGCTTCTGTTCGAGCAAGCTCGATTCCAATTGCCGGAGTGGATATGCTGTTTTCATCCAGATGCCAGGTAGCAATTTTAAGATCATCGTCTATTTCTTTATCAGGTAGAATCTTTATGATAAGTTTTTCAAAAAGCGTAGTAAATGGAAGAAATAACAAGCCAAGACTTACATTAAAAAATGTATGGGCATTTGCAATCTGACGGGCTGCGCCTGAATTGAAATAAGATCCAATATGCCTGATAAAATCTGCAAAAGTAGGTATCCATGAAATAAATATTGCTAAACCAACAATTCTGAACATTACATGAGCAAGCGCTACTCTCTTTGCATCACGTGATGTTCCGATACTTGCAAGGCCTGCTGTAACACAGGTGCCTACATTTGCACCGAAAATCATCGGGATTCCAGCCTCAAGAGAAACCAGTCCTTGCTGAGCCAGGACAATAATAATACCTGTAAAGGCGCTGCTGCTTTGAATAAGGGCCGTAAAGAGCGTACCGACAAGAACTCCAAGCAATGGATTTTCAAGGCTTTTTAGAATGGATATGATTTCATCATGTGTTCTGAGCGGTTTCATTGCATCGCTCATAAGTTTCATTCCATAAAAAAGAATTCCAAAGCCGAGGATGATTTCACCGATGTTTTTTATATTATCATTTTTTGCCGTCATGCGCATAAGAACGCCGATCACAATCATAAGAATTGCGTAATCGGTTAACTTGAATGCTATAAGCTGGGCTGTAACGGTAGTACCGATGTCTGCGCCGAGAATTACGGCAATTGTCTGGCCAAAACTCATAAGATTTGCCTGTACGAAACTGACAAGCATAACTGTTGTGGCACTGCTGGACTGAATTACCATGGTGACAAATGCACCCACCATGAGAGCGATGACACGGTTTTTAGTAAGGGCGGCAAGGATTACCCTCATTTGGTTTCCGGCGGTTTGTTTCATCCCCAGGCTCATTTTTTCCATGCCATAAAGGAAAAAAGCCAGCCCCCCGAATAGTTCAAGGATTAAAAATGTCCATGAAATTTTTCCAGCGCCTATGGTTTTAGCTAAAACCGGAGTTGAAAAAACAAAGAAAAAAATAAAAAATAGCGGAATAATGAATTTTTTTGTTTTAAACATAGTTTTCATTTTTGATGACTTATAAGTTGAAAAAATACAACAAAGAAATATATCTTTCTATATTAAGGCTTTTCAAATAATTTTTGTATGTATTATTCTAATGAGAAAACAAAAAAGAATATAGAGACTATATTATCTTTTACAGTATTTTCAATATATAATATGAAAATTTAATAAGACATTGCTTTCAGAAAAATCGGGAGGGAGGGAAAACAAAAAACAAATCAGGCTGCAAAGCCCTTGGGATAAGCAGCCTGATTCAATATAACAATATTTTTAGCGGAAAATCAATTTTTAGGATGACACTCGACACATCCTGTAGGGCCGGCTTTTTCTACCTTATGACAATCCCGACATTGTGCGTGATAGGCATACATATAATACTTTATAGATTCTTCAGTATACTCCCCGTCCTTTATAGCTTTTTTTTCTGCAGTTGTCTGATCATGACACCCTGAAGTCTGACAAGAAGTTATCTGGGATTTTCTGTCCCATTTATGATGGCATTCATTACATGTGAAATCGAAATGTGTTGAATGGTTAAAACCTACAGGGCTTCTTTTTGCTTCTACAGAAGCCGGAGCTTTAATGTCACGTGATCCAACGGGAAAACACACAGAATCATCTGCCCAGGTCATTGTAATTCCGGAAACAAATAAAATTAATAAGCAGCAAATCAGAATACGCAATCTAAACATCATCCCCCTCCTAATAAAAAAACTTTTTATATTATATTTTATTATATTTATTCAAATAAATTTGATGTTTCCAAAAAAATTAAAAAACCAGTGCACAATAAAAACACCAAATAGTCTCCTTATAACCATAATAGAAAAAAATCAATAAGAGGCTAAAATTATTTTAATTATTTTTTGAGTTTTTAATAAAGGAATATTTTAAGACTAAAGTTGATGAACTCGTAAAAAAGTAAAATCGATGGCTAAGTAAAAATCTTCATATACAAGACATAGTGATTGACCAGGCGTGAAAGCATACATGTAGTATGTCGAACGTCTGGCCAAATGCTATAATGAAGTAGATGTAGACTTTTTACGACGCCATCAAAGTTCAACACCATGAATTAAAGCATCACAGTAAACGCACCTGTTGTTTATTATTTTATTTTTCCTCATCTGAAACCCCCACCTTTCGATAAGAATTTTTTTACAGCTATAGCAATAAGTACTTTCGCCGGTATCCCCGGGAACATTTCCTGTATAAACATACTTGAGGCCGGATTTAATACCGATTTCCCGTGCCATAACAAGTGTTTCAATAGGGGTTGGCGGGCGGTCCGTTAGTTTAAAGGTTGGGTGAAACCGGCTGATATGCCAGGGGGTTTCAGATCCTAAATTTTCGACAATAAAGGAGGCAAGTCCTTCCAGCTCTTTCCTGTCGTCGTTAAGACCCGGGATAATAAGGGTGGTAACCTCTACAAAAATTCCAAGAGATTTCATTTTGATAAGTGTGTTTTTAACATGTTCTATGCGGGCGCCACAATACTTTCTGTAGAAATCATCTGTAAAGGCCTTTAAATCAACATTTGCCGCGTCAAGAAATGGAGATATCATCTCAAGGGCTTCAGTGGTCATATATCCGTTTGTAACAAATATATTACGGATTCCTTTCGAAGATGCAATTTTTGCAGAGTTATAAGCAAATTCAAAGTATATTGTCGGTTCAGTATAGGTATAGGCTATTGATCTGCAGTTACCTTTGATTGCAGCATCTACAACCTGTTCAGGTTTAACCGGATTCCTTAACATAAAGGTTTTTTGGTCTGAAGGAATCTTCTTTGAAAGTGTTTGGGCAATATCGGAATTTTGGCAGAAAAGGCACTTGAAATTACACCCGGCTGTTGCGATTGAGTATGAAAGACTTCCCGGAGCAAGGTGAAATATTGGTTTCTTTTCAACCGGGTCGATATGCTCGGCAATAACTCTCTCATATACCAGGGTTTCAAGTGTTCCGGACTTGTTCTCACGAACATTGCATATTCCACGACTTCCATTTTTGATAACACATCGGTGATTACATAGATTACATTGAACCTTTTTATCTTCCAGCTGCTTATATAAAAAAGCTTCCATATTCAATTTCTCCAGCAGGTGCTATGGTTGCCGGTGTCAGGGGTTTTTTATGATTTACCGGCTTCAAAGGCAGATTGAATGTATCTCTGTTAATAATAGTTTTATTGTGAATATCTCTTACTCTTCCGGCATAACCTGATAGTCCACCGGTTTTTTGCTTAACCCGGTATTTAAGGGCAAGAGGTCTGGTCTTATACCTGGGAACCGGTATTACATTAATTCCAGCGAAAGCTCCGAAAGGAAATCTTTGCATTAAACCTGAATGTTCAATTTTATTAATAATTTTTCCTGATGCGGGAAGCTGATATATTGTTCGCCATGACAAGGGAACAGGTCCTAAAATATCACGAATTAACCTTTTCATTTCCCAGATACTGAAAAACCGAGCTTTATTGAAAATTGTTTCTGAAAAAATTCCTTTTAAACGTCGCTGAATTCCAACCAGGGCATATCGGTTCAGCATGCCGATGAACACTTTGTCTTTTGTAACCCTGAAAGTTTCCATGAGAGCTTGTTGCGGGTTGTTAACAAATTCAAGGGTTGTAAAAAGAACAGAATAGTTAAAGGTGTTATCATCAAAGGGGAGGTCTTCAGCAAATCCCCTATGAAAATCAACCCTATCTCCGACTTTTTCTCGTGCAATATCAATCATATATGTGGAAGGGTCAAGCCCGGTTACCTGAAGGCCTTTATTAATAAGGGGAAGAAGACACGCGCCTGTTCCGCACCCTATATCGAGAACGGTTTCCCCATACATTGGCTTGAGCATACGGAGCATAAGATTAATTTCAAGATCTGAGATAAAATGGTTATGCTCATCAGTAAACCATCGTTCATAAGCCAAAGCATCTTTAAAATCGAAGACATATCCCATATACTGCTATTTAGTTAAAACTTGTATCTTTATCAAGGAGAAAAAGCCCGGAGTGTTCTTTAATTATGGTTTTTGTGAACGGCAGGACATTTATGTTATTTGGTGTTGTTTTTTTGTTTCAGCTAAAAGTGTATGGATTAAAAATAAAATGAACAGTAAAAGCACAACACAAAACCCTTAACCATCTGAATATTAGAAAGATATAAAAAATATTAATCGTTTGCTAAAATGAAAACCTCGGAACATATATCCTGCAGGGCAACTGATAACCTGGTGGGGGAATTGTTTAAAGCTTCTCCAACAACACTTTTTGCTTTTTCCGGAGAGTTGTTCTGTTCGCTTAAATGTGCAAGGAGAACATGTGAAAGGTGGTCATGTTTTACCTCCATTAAAAGCTTTTTTGAGTCCTCATTGGACAGATGACCCACCCTGCTTTTTATTCTCTGTTTGAGAGGCCATGGATAAGGCCCTTCTTCAAGCATTACCGGGTCGTGATTTGCTTCAATAATTAACATTGAACAATCTTTTAGATGCTCTTTTACCATGTGTGTTGCAATACCCAGGTCGGTTGCAACCCCTATTTTTTTGCCGTTTTGAGTTATTGTAAACCCTGCGGGGTCTTTGGCATCATGCGATACGGAAAAGGGGTGTATTTTTAAGTTGTTAATCTTAAAGTCCCTTCCGCAGTCAAAAGTTTTGATCCTGTTTATTTTTCCTAGACCGGGTGACGCACCATGTGTTTTGTTGTTGATATAAACAGGAATATCAAATCGCCTGGAGAGAACACCTACACCACGTATATGATCTGAGTGTTCATGAGATACGAGAATAGCGTCAAGGTTTTCCGGTAAAAGACCTCTTGATTCAAGCCTTTTCTGTATTTTAATACCGGAAAGTCCTGCATCTAATAATATTGAAGTTGTACCGTCGGAAATGTATACGGCATTACCTTTACTGCCGCTGGAAAGCATACACACGGAAAGACTGTTTTTTTTTGAGCAGCCTGTTTTTAAGTATTTTTTGGTCATTATAAAATCTTATTGCCCTGTATGACCAAAACCGCCTGAACTCCTGTCTGTTTCATCAAGCTTTTCAACAACCTGAAGTCTGGCCTGATATACCTTTTTTATGACCATCTGGGCGACTCTGTCACCACGATGAATCGAATAAGGTTTGTTTCCAAGGTTTATTATTGCGATTTTAACCTCTCCACGGTAGTCGGAGTCAATGGTTCCCGGTGAATTTATTATTCCTATTCCATGCTTTACAGCAAGTCCGCTTCTGGGGCGGACTTGAGCTTCAAAGCCTTCAGGCAGTTCCATGGCAAATCCGGTGGGTATAAGAGCTATTTCCTTTAGACCAAGAACCGTTTCATTTTCAACTGCGGCACTTATATCCATACCGGCTGCATGAGTAGTCATGTATTCAGGCAGGGGTATATCCATGTTTTCTTCAGGTTTTAATCTGAGAAATTTGATTGTAGGGGGTTGATTCATAACTGGTAACCTTTTTGTTAGTATGTGTCCATCCAGAAATGGTCTTTTTGCCCAATATCTTCGTTATGCTCAAAAAATAATCCTCATTTCTGAATGGACACTAGTAAACCTCAAAGGCTTCTTCAACCGCTTTTTTATCTGCTATAGGGCCTAAAACAGTTAGAGTCATATTGTCCGGCTGAAGTAACTTTCCTGCCAGGTTAAATATATCCTCTTTGGTAACTTTTTCAATGTTTTCTACTACCTCTTCAAGAGGTACATAGCGGTCAAAATGTATTTCATTTTGTGCAAGACGTACCATGTGATTATCAGTGCTTTCAGAAGAGAGCAGGATATTTCCTTTTGAATACTCTTTGGCATCTATAAGCTCTGAATCATCTATTTTATTCTTTTTGAGTTTGAACATTTCCTTAAGAAGGAGCTCGATGGATAAGGGGGCCTTTTCAGGTGCAACGCTTACACTGGCCCCGAACATTCCTGTATCTACATGAGAACTCGTAAAAGAATACACAGAGTAGGCAAGGCCCCGGCGTTCACGTATCTCCTGAAAAAGACGGGAACTCATATTTCCGCCGAGAACGGTGTTCATAAGAGAAAAAGCAAATCGATCGGGATCTGTTATACCTATACCCCTTGTTCCTATACATATATGAACCTGTTCCAGGTCTTTCTTGGTAAGTGATATTTTTCTTTTAAATTTATCGGGCGTTATACGATCCGGCAAACTATCTCCGGGGCTAACTGATTGAAAAGCTGATCCAATCAACTCAACAATTTTGTCGTGATCAACATTTCCTGCGACAGAAATAACTATTCTGTCCGGCTGGTAATACCGGTGAAAGAATTCTTTAATTTTTCTGTTGTCAAAATTTGTGATATTTTCACGGCTACCTAGAATAGACCTGCCAAGGGGATTACCTTTCCAGAAGTTGTGTCTTAAAAGAGTATGTATATATTCTTCAGGGCTGTCTTCAACCATGCTGAGCTCCTGAAGAATAACCGGTCGCTCTCTTTCAATTTCCTGTGATTCAAATACAGAGTTAAGAAAAATATCAGAGAGTATCTCCACCATGGTTTCAAGGTGGGTATCCATTACTCTTGCATGATAGCATGTGAGTTCCATAGAGGTAAAGGCATTGAAATGGCCCCCTATGGCATCGAATTCTTTTGCAATCTGGTACGATGTTCGTTTTTCTGTTCCTTTAAAAATCATATGTTCAATAAAATGGGAAAGGCCGTTTTCAGAAGGGGTTTCATCCCTTGCCCCTACGTTGACCCAAACGCCCATTGATACTGAACGTACATGTGGAATCTTTTTGGTAAGAATTCTGATGCCATTACTAAGAACGGTTTTGTTTATAGATACTGCCATATTATTTATCCATAACAGATTTATGACTAAGACGTATTTTTCCGTCCCTTGTTACTTCAAGGACCTCAACCTTAAGGGTTTGACCTTCGGTTACAACGTCTGTAACTTTTTTAACATGTGTTTTTGCCAGCTGGGAAATATGACAGAGGCCGTCTGTTCCTGGTAGTATCTGAACAAAAGCTCCAAAATCGGTTATTTTCACTACTTTCCCTTCGTAAATGGCCCCAACTTCCGGATCTAAAACTATCTCCTTGATTCTATTAAGAGCGGCCTCACCATCTGATTGACTGACAGCGGAGATTTTGACTAAGCCTTCATCATTTACCTCAACCCTGGTGTTGGTTTCAGCCTGTATAGCCCGGATGACTTTACCACCCGGTCCAATGATTTCCCGAATTTTATCCGGTTTTACATTCAGAGTCATTACTTTTGGAGCATACGGTGATATTTCATCCCTGGATTTATCCAAGGTTTCAACCATCTTATCAAGGATGTGAAGACGTCCGTCACGAGCCTGGTTTAAAGCTCTTTCCATAACATCTTTTGAAAGCTCCTTGATTTTTATATCCATCTGAAGTGCTGTAATTCCGTCTTTAGTACCTGCAACCTTGAAATCCATATCCCCGAAATGGTCTTCATCTCCGAGAATATCAGACAATATAGTAGTTTTGTCTCCGTCCTGGACAAGGCCCATAGCTATTCCGGAAACAGGCGCTTTTATTGGAACGCCACCATCCATAAGAGCCAGAACACCGGAGCATACTGTGCCCATGGATGAAGACCCGTTAGATTCAAAAACTTCTGAAACAAGTCGAATCGTGTAATCAAAGTCTTCTTTCGAAGGCAGAATTTTTTCTATTGCCCTTGTTGCAAGAGCACCGTGCCCAATATCCCTGCGGCTGGGACCTCCCATTCTTCTGGCCTCACCTACAGAGAACGGGGGGAAATTATAATGAAGCATGAAGGGCCTAAACTCTTCCCCGCTTAATGTTTCTACCCGCTGTTCATCCTGGCCTGATCCAAGTGTAAGAACACCGAGAACCTGGGTTTCACCCCTTGTAAAAAGTGCACTTCCGTGTGGACGTGGTAAAATACCTGCTTCACAAGTGATTGATCTGACCTCGTCAAACTTTCTATCACCGATACGGCGACCTTCATCAAGAATCATGCTCCTGCTTATGGATTTTAAAAGGGAGTCAAATATTTCCCCTATTTCTCCTTTACGATCACCATATTCTTCTTTGAGTTTTTCCCGAAGATCGTTTTTCACAGATTTAAGAGCCTTGGATCGCTGGATTTTATCATGAACTGAAAGGGCTTCTTTTATTCCGTTAGAAGCTTCAGTTTCAATAATATTTGATAGCTCCTGGTCTGTTACAGGTGGATTGAATTCTCGTTTTTCAACTCCAACAATATCCTTCAACTTGATTTGCATTTCTATAAGCGGTTTTATAGCCTCATGACCAAAAAATATTGCATCGATCATATCGGATTCGCTTACTACATCACCCCCGCCTTCAACCATGATAATACCGGTTTTTGAACCTGCAATAACGATATTTATGTCGCTGTTTTCACACTCTTCCTTTGTCGGGTTTGCAATGAATTCACCATTTGTTCTGGCTACACGAACAGCTGCAATTGGACCGTCAAAAGGGATGTCTGAAATTTCAAGAGCGGCGGATGCCCCAATCATTGCAAGTACATCAGGGTCATTTTCCTGATCTGTTGACAATACAGTTGCGATTATCTGTAGCTCACTGCGATAGCCCTTGGGGAATAAAGGCCTTATCGGTCTGTCTATCAGGCGACACGTTAAAATTTCTTTTTCACTCGGCCTTCCGATTTCACGCCTGAAATAGTTACCGGGAATCCTGCCGGCGGCATATATTTTTTCTTGATATTCAACAGTCAGAGGTAAAAAATCTAAACCTTCTTTTGCTTTGTGAGGGGAGACGACAGAAACAAGTACAATTGTTTCCCCGTATTGAACAGTTACAGCACCGGAAGCCTGTTTTGCAATTTTTCCGGAACTGATACTGAGGGTTTTATCCCCTATTTCTGATTTTACTGTAAATTCCATAATAATTCTCCTAATAAAACAAAAAACGACATAAAACCATGAAATATGGTAAGATGCCGCCAAAATAACTTCATTATTCTGGTATCTTGTTTGCAAAAATATCTGGGAAAAACACCAGAAGAATGAACTTATTTCGGCACCATCTACAAGAGTTTTATATGCTTCCGAAATCGGAAGGATTGACCAGGGTCTATTTCATTCCCTGGTATTACACCCTCGGTATTATGCCACGTTTTTTGGTAAAAATCTTTAATATTTCGGGTTTAAAAAAACGGGTATAGATATTTTTTTAAAAAAAATATCATAAACCCGTTATTAATACAGACTGCAAACAACTCTATCTTCTTATACCCAAATCACTGATAATAGTCTTGTATCGATTAATGTCTTTATTCTTTACATAATTCAAAAGACGACGGCGCCTGCCGACCATTATCAACAAACCCCTTCTTGAATGGTGGTCTTTAGCATTTGTCTTAAAGTGTTCAGTTAAATAATTAATTCGGTCAGTAATTAATGCTACTTGAACCTCAGGTGATCCCGTATCATTTTTTGCTGTCTGAAACTCTGAGACTATCTTTGCTTTTTCTA
>JABHLN010000047.1 GCA_018693105.1 Desulfobacterales bacterium
AAAAGGAAAGGGTAAAGTAAAAACCTGACAGGGAGGGCAAGGTTCGTGTTTGAGTTATTCAACTGGTTTAATTGGTTTTTTGAACAACCAGTGGAACTAATTAAACCAATAAAACCAAACACACTTTTATACTTATCTTTTCCTGGCGATCATCGCTCTCATCATGTCGCCGGAGTTTTCAGCATGGTCAGCAATTGAGCCGATAAACTCAACCAGCTTTATCATGTGATATGTGGTTACAGGATCAGTATTAATAGAAAATATCCTCTGTTTTAAAGCATCTTCTATCTTGTCCGCTTCATATTCCATCTTACGCAGGTTGTCTATAATACCTTTTACAATATTTCTTTGCCTATCTGAATAATTATCAAAATATTTCTTTGCCTCTTCCACCACCCGACTCAATTCTTCAAGGGGCTCAATAACAGAATCAACCAGGGTAAAAAAATCTTTTCTTAGCTCATCCGGAATGCCCGGTTCAATCCTGTAAGAAAGCCAGTTAAGAGAATCCTCAACTGAATCAAGAACCTTGTCCTGCTCTTTCAGGTAAAGAAAAAGCTGGAATTTATGTACCGGCAATTTTGCCCCCCTTGGTATATGCCCGCGTATACGGCGCTTTATCGCATCTGCCTCACTCTCAAGATTGTCTACCTCTTTTCTATGCTCTTCAAATCTTTCGCATTTACCTGAAGTATGACATTCTATTGCCTGCTGAAACACCCATGCACATTCTTTTACTTTTTCTGCATGTTCCTGCAGGTCATCAAATGGTGAGAAGGATGAAAATGAAAAAAATGGGATACGCATTATTTTACTCCTTAATAATATTTACATTAAATCATGTTAAACGGACTTGAATTTCCCGACAACTATTCCCTGCTGAAAGACTCCCTGAGGATTTCAAGAAGACTCCTTGTCTCCCGTGATATCTTTAAGCTGTTTTCAAGGAATCCGTAAAACAAAATACTCAATCGTGTTGTGGATTCAGAATTTTGTATACGTCTTATCTGATTTCTGTCAAATTCAATTATTTGCCTTTCAAGTTTATTACACTGGTTTGAGATGTAATCGTAATCAACCTTTTTTCTTTTCAGCATCATTATCGAAATGTTTTCCAGTAGACGTGTAATTGATGTCTTTATTTGCCTTATTTCATCCTTCTGCACATCAAGAAACTCGTTATGAAAATTATCAACATGCTCATATGCACGATTTACAATATCCTGACAGCTTTCAGATATTTCCTTAAGAGATCTTATTATTGTTGAATATTTTTGTGATTTATCTAAATCTTTTTCATAAACAAGATATAGAGTGTTGAACATATTAGATATTATTACATCTGACCAGCTGCTGATTTTTGTAATACCAACATTCGTTTCTTTTAACCTTATTCGGTCTGATGTGAGTGCGGCCTCAAAACATATTCTCAGGAGATTGCTGGTTTCCTTTAAAAAAATGCCCGTTTGTTCAAATGATTTATTTATTGCATCTTCAGACTCTTTGACATTCTCCAGGCTGAATGCCTCAATAGTTTTATCCTGTTTCTCCCTTCTGAAATGGGTTTTATAACTACGTCTAATTACATAGAGTAGTAACACAATTAGCCCTATAACAGCCGGTACCTTTAGATAGTAAATAATCAATGCGAATATCATGGCCACAGTAAAAGCTGAAATTGCAGTAAGAAACCATCCACCGATAACCGTCAACACACCTGTAACCCTGTATACTGCACTTTCCCTTCCCCAGGCCTGATCAGAAAGCGATGTCCCCATTGCCACCATAAAGGTCACATATGTTGTTGAAAGAGGAAGTTTTAAAGAAGTCGCAAAAGATACAACGGCGCTTGCCACCATCAAATTGACTGATGCTCTTAACAGATCAAAAGATGGAGTGCTTCCGTCATAAGCGGTATAAGGTTCAAAGCCTGTCTGGTCGAACCTGTTGACTACTAGCCTCCTGAACGATGCAGGTATAATATTTCTTGCAGTATCAAAAGGTGCATAAAACATCCGGACAACGACTCTGGAAAGAGCTGATGACTCGAACCGTTCAATACCTTCATCCTGTCTCCCAAGGTTCACTTCGGTTTTAGTAACGGTTCTGGCTTTCCCTGAAAACCAGAGTGTCACAACCATAATCCCGCCTGCAATTAATAATAGAATTGTATTGGACTGAATAGGTTGTTGAAGAGCTTCCATTGTTGCATTCAAATGGTCCCCGCTTAATAATGCCACCTTGTAAGCATTTAACCCTGCTAAAGGAACACCGATAAAATTAACAAGATCATTTGCCGCAAAAGCCATTGCCAGTGCAAATGTTCCTACAAGGACAATCGGTTTCAGGATGTTTATTCGTGTATAGACAGACAGGACCTGAAATATGAAAGTAAATATCACAAAGCTGCCTGAAAGTATTGTCCATGTATGAGATTTTATCCATACAACAACTTCAGGTGTTAGGAAAGACGCCCCTTTGGAACCTTTTATTAATATAAAATATGTAATAGTGGAAAGTGTAATCCCGCCCCATATACCGCCATATATTTTAAGTTTTTCTCTATATTCAAAAGTAAAAACAAAACGAATTATAAATTGAATAATAGCACCAAAGAAAAAAGCTATAACAACAGACATCAGTATTCCTAAAATTATTGCAAGAGCTTTTCCGGTGTTTATATAGTTGACAAGGGTTGTAAAATCATCACCTGAAGTATAAATTTTTATAATTGAAACTGCAACAGCTGCCCCAAGGAGTTCAAAAACTATAGATACTGTTGTAGATGTTGGCAGGCCGAAAGTATTAAAAAGATCAAGAAGAAGTATGTCCGTGAGCATTACCGCAAGAAAGATCGTCATAAGTTCAGGCATTAAAAAAAGCCCCGGATGAAATATCCCTTTTCGGGCCACTTCCATCATACCGCTTGAAAATGTCACACCGGCAAGCATTCCAAGGCTTGCAACTATCATTATGATATGCCGGGGCGCAACTTTTGAGCCGATAGATGAATTCAAGAAATTCACAGCATCATTACTTACCCCTACGATTAGATCAAAACAGGCAAGACCGATTAAAATTATTATTAAAAACACATAAATATCCATCACAAACCTTTAAATTTAAATTTTTAAGTTTCAAGTAAACACCTAATTTAAAAAACTATAAAACTAATATCCGTTATTTGTTAGAATATTGTCAGGAAAATGTTAAAATTTAATAATGATTAAATATATGTAAAAAATAAACTGTTGAAGTCTGTATTTTGTTCTACTGAAGTATTAACAGTGTATCAGATTAAACTTTCAGTCACAATAAGCATTTAAAATGAATAAGCATTCTTAACATGCCGATATAATATGAGGTTTAAAGAATATAGTGTTTAAAATTAATTAGATTTGTAATCAGGCTGCGGAAAGCGAACCTGCAGGACAGGATTAACTATATAATGCATTAGTGTTTATAGGATAATATTAATTGGACAAAAAGAGGGCTAGTGGACAATAATTTTCCCCGAAGGACCAGATACAACTTCACCAATAACAGACGCAGAATCCATTCCTTTGTTTTTCAGGCTAGCAACAAGATCGTCGGAACTCTTTCCATCAACACTTATCAGTAGACCTCCTGAGGTCTGCGGATCAAACATTATATTCTGGAACACACTATCAATTCCCTTTGAAAATTCCACCATATTTTTACGAAAATCCTGATTTTTATACGCACCTGCAGGGACAAAGCCCATACCTGCATATTCAAAGGCTTCGGGGATAACAGGAAAATTCTTTGAAAATAAGTTTATTCCCAGCTCTGAACCTTCTACCATTTCAGCTATGTGACCAAGCAGGCCGAATCCTGTTATATCGGTACATGCATGAACAGGGAAATCAGTAATAACCTCTGCCGCATCACGATTAAGATATTTCATCAGGATGGTTATTTCCTCAATTATGTCTTTAGATGCTACCCCGCCTTTTATTGCTGTATTGATAATACCTGACCCAAGAGATTTCGTAAGTATAAGTTTATCACCGGGAATAAGATTATTTTTGGTAAGAACTTCATCAGGATGGATAAAACCTGTCACGGAAAGTCCGTATTTCAGCTCATTATCTTCAACACTATGCCCGCCGACAAGAACGACACCCGCTTCTTTTATTTTATTTAATCCCCCCTCAAGAATCTTCCGAAGAACCGAAATATCCATTTTGCTCAGGGGAAAGCAAACCAGGTTCATAGCAGTTTTAGGAACACCACCCATGGCATATATATCACTTAATGCGTTTGCAGCCGCAATCTCACCAAACGAGTATGGATCATCAACAATTGGTGTAAAAAAATCTACCGTCTGAATTATGGCAAGATCCTCTGATATTTTATAAACCCCGGCATCATCAGCTCGATCAAGCCCGACAATCAGGTTAGGATCTTTCGGGAATTCAAAACCTTTTAAAGCTCTTTCCAGGTCCCCTGGAGGTATCTTTGAAGCTCAACCCGAACTGGCTACAGTTTTAGTTAAGCATTCCTCGTTGAAATCATTCATTATTTACCCTTTCTTATTAATTATTTACCCTGGAAACCAATTGATTTAAAAAACTATTAATAAATATTACCCACCATGAAATATAATGTCAAATCAACAAAAGTTCAGGGGTAAAAACAAAGTGCCGTATCTCAAACCGAAAGGCTCAACTGTAGCCCCATTAGATAAAATGGGACGTTATAAAAAGGCCTCAAACATTATCTTGCAATACTTACAACAAGGCGTTAGAGAAGGGGAATGAATAATATATAAAAAATAATTCTTACATTTACTACCTTCCAGAAATAAAAAGGGTTTTAAAGAGTCTAATATAAATTTTATTAATAAAAGTACGATTATATAAAACATGTCTTTATGGATTTCACCTGCTGCATGGATTGAAGCAAACCAGAGTATAAAACATTTAATACGCTCCCATAACGCCGGACTTGAAACAGCTAAAAATATTGCTGAAAATATTCAAGAAAAACTTATTTTATTGTTTCCATTTCTTGAAGATTTGTGCTCCCTCACATGCCCATGGTGTCCTGATCACTGTTGCTCTCATGCAAAAGTATGGATCGATTTCAGAGATATGATCTTTCTCCACCTTCGCAGCATTCAGGTTCCGCCATATCAGTTAATTGATGACATGAAAAAAAACTGCAGATATTTGGGTTCAAAGGGTTGCACCCTTGACCGGGAAATGCGCCCATGGATATGCACATTGTACCTATGCCCTACCCAGATGAATATTGCCAGGAAACAAGGGTCAAACCGGCACGAATTTTTAATACGGATAATTGAAGAAATAAAAACCGAAAGAAAAAAGATGGAAGATGAATTTATAAAAATTACTTCTTAGATAATAAAAATACTATATTGAGATAAATTATACCAAAATACTTTATTAAAATTTTAGTATTGACAACCTGTGGACTGCTTATTACAAAACAGATTAGGCTTTGTATATCAAACTTAAATTCTGTTGGTGTTCTTAAAATCAGTTTGAATATAAATCTATTATACTTTCAGTTGCTTGAAAAAGTTAAGGGTGCTGAGATCTTGTTTATTTAAATAGTTAAGATCCTTTGACATCGGTAATACTATTAGAACCTATCTCAAAAATATTTTACTACATATAAACTCGAAAATATAAACCGACATATATTGCATATTAAATGGAATTCTCCGGATGAAGCTACAGAATTATTTGTTTCATATTTTAATTTAATAAAATATTTTTTCATCTGGTAATAGATCTGATGTTTTGATAATAGTTAAAATTTGTTTTTCAAAGCATGTGCATAGTTTAAAATAAGGAAGAATGATATGAATCATAATTTAGATGAAAGAAAAAAAAATCTAATTGCCCAATGGGCTTTTGATACACGGCCTATTCTAGGAAGGTTTCACCTGTGGCTTGAAGACATAAAAGTCAACTGGATAAACGCTAAGGGAGGATATGAACCGGTTAGTGATTTGAATGACATTATCTCCTTTGTTGATGCAAGAACTGAAAGGCTGCTCATAATGACTGCAGCTGTTACTGCTCTTGGTACTAAACTTTTCGGACGCTTCGGTGAAGGAGCCAATCTCGACAAAAAAGGCTTAAACAAGGTAAAAAAGGATGCAGATGCCATTTCTGCATATGCAATGAGCGAAAGCTTGTGGTACCTGTCACGATCAATACCTGAAAATCATGCGATAATGGTCTGTCTAGGTGAAGGCCTGATGCCAAAAGCGGGTGAAACAATTGAAATGGGAGCAAATCCACTACTGGGTTTTGGCAGAATATATGCCAGGCCTCAGGTTGCCATGCTTCTTGAAGGTCTTGTCCAGAAGCTTATAAACAAAAATGGCTATACATGGGATGATTTCCGAAACGATATAAATCATGAGGGTATTACTGTATGGGGTGCTGCAATTGATACTCTGGAAAACACATCCCGTTTCGCAAAAGGGACATCAACAGGGCCAATGACTATCCTGCACCTTTTTAACCAGCCCCTTGCGATTACCGACCAGTATGAGGGGTATATCGGGAACCTTATACTTCCTAAAGAAATTGTGAAGAAAGCTGCTGATTTCTCAATACTCATTAACTATTTCACACCTCGTGAAATAGTATATGACGCCATTAAACTGACATATCCTGAAATCAAACCTGAAAATGTTCATGTATGGACACTTTGCGGGAAAGGACGCGAACCCAGAATCGGAAAATTGTGGGATCAGTGGAGGGATATAGGTGTCCATCTTGTTGATGATGAGTGGGAAATGCCTACCGGAATTAAACCTTTTACGGAATCAGGCACATACGCACCTACCTATATGATTAAATCATGGAAGGATGATAGTGGCGAAACACACCTGTTTTTAACAGATGGTTATGCAGCTTCAGCAGAGGCAATCCAGGCTGCCAGCTTGTCCCCTATTCTTGACCTGTACTCATCTTTATCAGTTTTTACATCGAAATTTAAATTGAGCTATGACAAGGAACCGGAAATCATGAGCCTGGATCCTGAAGCGGCAGATTTTGAAGCAAAGTTATCCTCAATTTTTGGTAAGGAACTTGAGAAAGAAGTGGTTGAAACCTTCAGGGATGATATAGTTCATGTACGAGATGCCGGCATCCCGACTAAAAACAGAACTATAACGGAGAATGACTTTATTTCTGAAAAGAAATGGAGTGTCATGGCTCTCTCAGGATATATGCTTCCGGATCCATATTCAGGAGCACCTGGTGTGGTAAAAATTTCCGATGATACTTATGAAGTATCTGTTCGTCTCTCAACAAATAAAGGTGAAAAACTCATAACATTTGCGCTTAAACTATTGGAAAACTTTGAAGAGAGCCACCTGGTATTCCAGCCCCTGCTTAATCGCTTTCTAAGGGGCGAAGATTACAAATCAAGAGCCGTAAAAATTTCAGACTCGGGAAGAATCAGAAATGAACTGCAGACACTTTGTTCTGTTGCACTTGAGCATTATGATGACATGAATATTAAAATTTATTTTGACAGGATTCCCGAAGATATAATACCGATTGAAGAGAAGAAAGTTCTGCGTGAAATTCTGGAGTGGTATAAAGAAAAACACCAGATCTGGTTTAACTGGCTGGAAATTGACTGATAGAAACTATTCAGTTTACAAAAGCAATTCATATAATCACATAACTAATACAAGGAGAAAAAAATGGCTGGATATGATCCGGATAAAGACAAACAATTAAAATTATGGAAATGCGAAGAAACAGGGCTTATGATATCGATTAACAGATACGGAGAAGGGGAACCCAAATTACAGGTTGGTCCCCGAATATTAAAAAAAAAAGACGGCACAGACAGAGCTCCTAGTAAGGCGGGCAGGCTTTCAGTAGAAGATATTATGTGGCTTTACGATAATATTGATGAAATCAAAGATGAACTATCCAGCCTTGTAGTGCCTAAATAAAACAGGTGTATAGCCTGTTTAAATTAATAGTATTATACTCAGGTTAAAAAGCTATGGGAAACCTGGAAATCCTTGTTAAAACCCTGAAAAGATATAATCGGGCTTATAGAAACGGCATACCGCTTGTAAGCGATCATGAATATGACAGTCTTGTTGAAGAATTACGGGACCTTGATCCCGCACACCCTTTTCTCGCTTCAGTTGAGCCTGAAAAATTTACTGACAAAATAGAAATCAGACACCCTGTTCCCATGCTTTCAACTGAGAAAGCATATACAAATGAGGACCTGGAGAGATTTTTAAAAAGGGTAAAGAAAGCATCTGATGAAATTCAAATCACTGATCTACGATTTAAAATAACACCAAAACTGGATGGACTGGCCGGACGCGATGACGGGACTTTTTTTACCACGCGGGGAAACGGCGAAGTGGGCTACGAAATCAGCAGTTCAATAGAAAAAGGTGTAATCCCTGTAGGTGGTAGAGGACTCGGCCTTGGGGAAATTGTGATAAGTAATTCGTACTTTCAGGAACATCTATCTGATAATTTTGAGCATCCCAGAAATATGGTAGCAGGTATTATAGCTTCTGATAATTTGAACTCCCTGGCCAAACAGGCACTTGAAAATAAAGTAGTAGTCTTTATACCATACTCAACTCTTCCCACCTGGGAAGGTAAAGCTGAAGATCTTATACATAACATTGGAAGAATAACATCAGACCTTGCTTCAAAAACCGATTATCCTATTGACGGCATGGTAGTTGAAGTTACAAACGATGCATTAAAAGAATATATGGGGGCGACTTCCCATCATTACAGATGGCAGATTGCCTTCAAAACTCGTGGAGAAACATCTATTGCAATTGTTGAAGACATTAAATGGCAGGTAGGAAGGACCGGAAATGTTACACCGGTTATGGAAATAAACCCGGTATCACTTTCGGGGGCTACTATAAAAAGGGTTACAGCGCATAATGCCGGGTTGATAAAGAAGAAAAGAATCGGGCCGGGTGCTGAAATTGAGATAATCAGAAGTGGTGAGGTTATTCCAAAACTTGAAAAAGTTATAAAAGAATCAGACTTCATAACTATCCCGGAAGAATGCCCCGAATGTGGGAAAACACTCTCATGGAGTAACGATTTTCTAAAATGCGATAATCGGTTTCTATGTTCAGCTCAGATTGAACAAAGAATAAACCATTGGTTTAAAACACTTGGAAATACAGATTGGTTCGGCATAAAAACAATTAATAAAATTGTTACAGCCGGTTTTGATAGTCTCGAAAAAATTTATGAAATGGATGAAAAGCAATTCATAGAAATTGGTTTCGGCCCTGTTCAATCTAAAAACCTGGCCAACGCCATACAAACAAGTAAAACTAAAGCTATTGATGACTGGCGTTTTCTTGCGGCGTTTGGAATTTCAGGACTTGGCAAAGGCGATAGTAGAAAAATAATAGAACACTTTAAGATGGAAGAACTTATTAATGCTAAATCAATAGATATCATGAAAATTCATGGATTCGGTGAAATAACAAGTGAATTAATAGAAAATGATGTCAGCGTTATGAGACCAACAATAACACACATGATGTCACTTGGTTTTAATATTGATATAACACGTGATAAACCTGTTAACATTAATAACAGGATTTCCGGAAAAGGAATCGTGTTCACTGGAAAGATGATTAAAGGACCCAGAGAAGATATGCAGGCTGAGGCCAGAAGGCTTGGTGCAATAGTTCAAAGTTCAGTCAGCGGCAGGACAGATTTACTTGTTTGCGGAGAAAGTGTTGGTGCTTCGAAAATTAAAAAGGCAGAAAAAACAGGCGCCCTTATAATTTCCGAAAATGAATATTATGATATGATAAAAGGCTGATAAAGTTTAGAAGTGGTTTCAAAACCTTAGATCATGTTCAAGGGCAAGGCCGCAGCGTTTTTGAACCCACAGGAATAGTAAACTATTTCGAGGAGTTCAAAAAAGCGAGAACGCAGTCATTGGGTATTAGATGAGGTTTTGAAACCACTTCTATTGAGGTTATCATGAAAAATAAGGTAAGAGCCCATGCTGTAATCAGCGGACAGGTTCAGGGAGTTTTTTACAGGGCAACAACAAAAGAAACAGCCGAAAATCTTGGAGTGAGAGGATGGGTAAAGAACAAGCCTGACGGTAATGTCGAAGCAGTATTTGAAGGGGAAAAAAAACACGTCGGTTTAGTTCTTGAATGGTGCAGTGAAGGTCCATTATATGCAAAAGTAAATAGAGTTGATATCAGTTGGGAAGAATATTCCGGTGAATATTGTGATTTCAGGATCTCATATTAAAAGTATTTGAAAAAACCTTCAAATGTTTCCGGCAAGCAAGTATAGTTAAAGATAAATAATTGAGACGGTTTATATCATTATAAATTATTATCTACCACAGGCCTGTAACCTGATAGGTAATAACTTATAGGTAAAACAAACCGCCTCAATTAGAAATTGCTATATCGACTCCCGTAAAGTCTTGCCTGGCTTAAATTTTACGACATTACGTGCCTTGATTTTAATCTGCTCACCTGTTTGAGGATTGCGTCCCTTACGAGCTTTACGACGAACTTTTGAGAAAGTACCAAAACCTACCAAAGTAACTTTACCGTCTTTTTTCTTCAGAGCCTTGGTTACTCCCCCCATGAAAGAGTTAAGTGCTGCTGATGCAGCAACCTTTGAGATGTCGGCATCCTTTGCCATTTTTTCTACCAGTTCTGCTTTTGTCATAGTACACTCCCCCCCTATTAATAGTAGATTAATATAATAGAAACACTGCAAACACTACTATTTTTGGCTATTACAGGAGGTTACTTGCAAAGTCAATAAAGAATCAACGTTTTACAGCATTTTTCCCCATAAATCCCTGTCAGTTTTGATTCCAACAAGGGTTATTTCTCAAGGTGCTCTATTATAAAGGCTGGAAAGTCTTCTATAATATATTTTACGAAATATTAAAAAAGAGCATTAACAAACTGAACCGGATCAAAATCCTGCAGGTCTTCTCCTTTTTCCCCGATTCCTATATACTTTAATGGGATATTAAGTGAATTACATATACTGATGACAATACCTCCCTTGGCTGTCCCGTCCAGCTTGGTAAGTACTGCACCTGTAATCCCGATCGCTTCATGGAATAACTCCGCCTGGCTCAAAGCATTCTGCCCGGTTGTGGCATCAAGAACAATAAGTGTTTCATGTGGTGAATCCGGGAGTTTTCCTGCAACAGTCCTTTTTATTTTTTTCAATTCATCCATGAGGTTTACCTTGGTATGAAGCCTTCCAGCAGTATCAACAAGGACAACATCAATATCCCGTGCTACTGCAGCCTCTATACCATCATACGCAACTGCTGCAGGATCCGAATTTTCTTTATGTTTTACAATTTCGGCCCCACAACGTTCAGCCCAGATTGTCAACTGTTCAACAGCAGCAGCACGGAAGGTGTCTCCGGCAACAATAAGTACTTTCTTTCCCTGTTGTGAATATTTCAAAGCAAGTTTGCCTATGGTTGTTGTCTTCCCTACGCCGTTAACACCGACTACCAGTATGACATGAGGCTTTACCTTTAATTCTTCCTTCTGCCCTTTCTGTATATCGATATATGAGAGAATTTCATCTTTAAGAATTGCCTTTAACTGGTCTGGTTCAGATATGCTCTTAGATTTTTTTGAGATACGATTGATAAGATCCATGGATGTCGATACACCGATATCAGACGTTATCAAAAGTTCCTCAAGATCTTCCAGCAGGTCATCGTCAATTTCTCTACCTCCAGACAAAACCCTTTCAAGGCCACTGGAAAAAGCATCTCTGGTCTTGCTAAGCCCATTTTTCAGACGATTAAAAAAACTGACAGGCTCCGGAACGTCATCAACTAAAAGTTCAGGACTATCTTCCGAAGCCATTTCTTCATCAAATTCAAATTTTTCCTGATCAATAACTTCTTCTTCAGGTTCATCAACACCTTCAGCTATGCCCTCTTCCACAACAGCAGAGGTTTCCTCATCAATATCAACAGAACCTATATCAACAGTCTTCCCATCATAGACCTCTTGTTGAGATATTTCTTCAGGAAGGTCTATAACCGATTCTTCTAAAACATCATCGACTTCTTCATCAACACTGTCTTCAGAAACATCCTTTTCAATTATAATTTCATCTTCATGGTCTTTATTAAGTTTGAAACGTCTGATTCTTGTCAACAGCAGAATAAATAAAAGAAGAACCGTTAACATAAGCCAGTATTCCGGAGGTGACGTTTCATAAACATTTGTTATTGTATATAATATATCTGCAAAAACTATTTCCATCTTTTACTTCCTTACCTCTATCAAATTAGTATGTTCTATCCTGAGCACCGGTTATCCAGATACGTGGAAAGCATCATAAGGTAAACCTTAACAAAAAAAGATTAACCATCTGCAAAGAATGTTTTATTTGTTTTTCACTAACAAGTTATGGTCTATATAATAAAAATGTCAGGCTGGCAATCGGTAGGAATTGTTTTTTTTGAATAAAGTAGAATCGGATACATAAATAGTATCCATAAATCCCGCGGAGTGAGGCGTACTTCTCGTACGCCGCAGTGACGAGGGATGTAGCGCAACGCAGATATTGGACTTTTTACGAAGCCATAAATATTATGAATTAGTTTGCCCTCTGTAAATCCACTGAAACCACCTGGGATATACCCTTTTTCTCCATGGTTACACCTAACAGGATATCGGCAAATTCCATACTCTCTTTGTTATGGGTGATCATAACAATCTGTGATTTCTCTCCGATGATTTTAAGCAGGTTATTAAAACGATGAATATTAGCATCGTCAAGCGGGGCATCAATCTCATCAAGCAGACAGAATGAAGCCGGCTTGATAAGAAAAATAGAGAATATAAAAGCAATTGCCGAGAGCGCCTTTTCACCACCGGAGAGCAGGCTTAACCTGGTGAGCTTCTTTCCCGGAGGGTGAACCATGAATTCAACTCCTGTTTCAAGTGGATTATCCGGACTTGTAAGCACAAGCTTGGCTGATCCACCTTCAAAAAGACGTGGAAACACTTCATCAAGTTTTGAATTTATTTTTTCAAAAGTCTCGAGGAATTTTTTCTGTGTTATTCTATTAATTTTGGCTATTACCTTACGAAGATCATCAAGCGCCCCTATAAGGTCGTCATGCTGTTCAGTAAGAAAGACGTGCCGTTCCTTAAGCTGCTCATATTCTGTTATGGCACCAAGATTCACATCCACTATTTTTGAAATTCTTTCCCTGAACCTAGCCAGTTCACTTTCAAGCTGCTCAATTGTCAATTCATCATCAAGCCGGTCACTATATTCAGTTTTAAACTGCTCTATTGTACCATGATACCGTTCCTGCAAACGATTTATAATATTATCTCTCTGGATCTGCCGCTGGGATTGTTCAAGTTCCATGTATCTGAACTTTTCAATAATTTCTTCCCGTTTGCTCTGAATTTTTGAAATAATTTCTCCGTTTTCTTTAAGCCTTGCCCCTATCGTCTGAAACTCCTTTTCATTATTTTCAACAGAATCTTTTACCGACCTATATTCTTCATACATAACTGCAAGTTTACCTTCCAGTTTAATTATATTGTCTTTTGTCCATTTCTCTTTATCTTTCTTTTGCGCTATTTCCTTTGCAAGCTGTTCTATCCTTAATTTGCCATCTGCTTGAAAGTCCATAAGGCGCCTTAATGTATTACTGCTATTTTCAGACTTGGCATTCAAAGTAGTTAATTTCAGTTGAAGATCCACAACCTTATTATCAAATTCTTCCAGCTCTGAAGATACAATATTGATATCTATTGTTGCTTTCGCAACCTTGTCCTGAGCATTTTTTACCAGACCTTCTATCTCATCAATGACCTTTTTATATTTGTCAAGTTCATCATTAATATCGTTCTTTTCACCGACAAGCTGTTCCTGTTCAAGATGAACGATCTCAAGATGCCTGATAGCATGCTTCAAATCTTCCGATACTTTATAAAGAGCCTTTTCAGCTTCGATCTGATTTGCAGAAACATTTTTTTTCTTTTCTATTAGCTTCTGCAGATCACTTTCAATTTTTCGGACTTCAATTTCCTTTTCTTTCTGTTTATTACGGGCTTCTTCCAGTTCCCGGTCAAACCTGACAATTTTACGTTTAAGTTCCTTTATTTCCTTCTTTTTTGCAAGGATTCCAGAAAGCTTGTCTTTACTACCACCTATCATAATTCCATGGGGAGAGATAACATCACCATTCTTAGTTACTATGGTTTCAAGAACATCCCTTTCTTCTCCCTGGTGCCGGTTCCACACCTGAACAGCATCTTCAACATTGTCTTCAACTATCACATGCCCTAAAAGTGATTCTGTAATATTCTCATAACCCGACTTCACTGAAATATGATTAAGAAGAAGCCTTGAAGATTGAGGTTTTTCACCTCTGCCACATTCAATGCTTCGTATTAATGAAACAGGTAAGAAGCCACTTCTACCTGCACCACTTTTTTGTAGATAATTTATTGATTCAAGGCCAGATTCCTGGTCATTTACAAGAATATACTGAAGATATTCACCAAGTACCGCTTCCACCGCGATCTCATAATCAGGTTCAGGCTCAATTATATCTGCCATAAGACCTATAACACCATCATTAAAAGTTTTACTATTGTCTCCTTCTCCTCCCTGCCCGGTTTTTCCGGCACCTCTTCGCATTATCGCTTTGACACCGTCTTTGTACCACTCGAAGTTTTCATCCATTTTCTTCAATGCAGCATATTCCGATTTCGATTTGTTTCGTTGAATTTCCTTTGTCTGTACAAACTTTATCTGACCGGATAGAGACTTGTGATGCTCGTCAAGTTGTTTTTTTAAGACGTTGATTCCGGAATTTAGCTCTTCAATTTCAGCCTTTATGATTTCAAGATGTTTTTTTGCTTTAGCATCACTGCTTCGAAGCTCTGATACTTTTCTTCCTGCTGTAAATTCTTCTTCGTCAATCCTTTTTAATCGTCTGCCAAGACTTTCTTTATTGCTTGTAACATTTTGATAATTATTTTTATTTAGGGCTTCCCGGGCGATAAGCTCCATATGTTCTGTTTTATAATTCTCCAACTCCAGCTTTAATTGCGCCAGTCTTTCCCTTATATTCCCTGAGGCTGACTTTTCCTTTTCCAGGGCATCTTCAGTTTCCTTTATTCCCTGTTCATTGACCTTATTCTGTTCTTTCACCTGAAGAATTTCCGACGCCATATCACTGTTTTTTTGATCAAGATCTATTCTGATCAATTCAAGCTCTTTAGTTTCATCACTGAGCCTTTCAACCTCTTTCCGAAAGTGCTCAATATCACTTTCAACCTTGTCTGTTTTACGCTGGGTCTCATACTGCATGTTCTTCTGAGCCGCAATTTCATGCTCCTTCTTTTCACGCTGGAATTGAATTCCCTCAATAGCGGCATCCAATTTGTTTATTCTTGAAGAATGTTCAATATCAGAATCTTTGAGAGATTTTAACAAAGCATCTGTATCATTTATCTGACTTGTATAATCATCATAATAGTAAATTGAAGACAGAACCTCCAGGTCTTTAATCCTATCTTGATATCGTTTAAATCTTTCAGCTTTACGGGCCTGCCGTTTCAGACTGTTCATCTGGCGATTTACTTCAGAAATGATATCAGCAATACGTAAAAGATTCTGATTTGTGGCTTTGACCTTACGAAGAGCCTCTTCTTTACGGCTCTTATATCTTGTCACACCTGCGGCTTCCTCTATAAAGAAACGCCTTTCATCTGGTCCTGCATCGGTAATAGCACCAATATTTCCCTGTTGAATTACGGCATATGATCGAGCACCCATTCCGCTTCCCAGAAAAATATTATGAATATCCTTTAACCTGCATGGCTGTTTATTCAAAAAATACGAGCGCTCACCAGAACGGAAAAGGCGTCTTGTGATATTTATTTCACTGAAATCTTTCAAGGCTTCAGGAGCCGAACCGTTATCATTTAAAAGTGTCAGTGATACTTCAGCCATATTCAGAGGTAACTTTCCATCCGTTCCTGCAAAAATAACATCTTCCATGGATTTACCACGAAGCTGCTTGACACTCTGCTCCCCCATAACCCACCTGATTGCATCCACTATATTACTTTTGCCGCACCCATTAGGTCCAACGATTGCAGATACGCCAGTCGGGAAAGGAATAACCGACTTTTCACTAAAGGACTTAAATCCGGTTATCTCAATCTTTTTCAGTTTCATACAAAGAAATCTCCTGCTATAAATGAACGTTTCTCAAAGGTCTCAATGTATCAATTTTAAAGTTATGCATCATGTTAATAATATGGCCGGTTATAATCAGAGGAAACCGCTAAACACGACATTTATAATTATAAAACTAATAACAGGAAAGCTTCACAATGTAAAGAAAAAAACACAAGAAGGAGTATATATTAGATGTTCAAAACACAATATATTGTATATGTCTGTTTTAAAAGCGATTTTGGATCCAACCACTAAAATCTATTAATAATTCTTTAATGTTTTCAATAATTCTGAGTGTTAATTTTTTTTCGGGGAAGAAATAGGGGAAGAAATAATGGATGGTAACTATTTTAAACTGAACCTCAATTGCCATTTTTCATTATCATAAAGTACTGAAATGTAATCTTCATCAATCCTTATAATATAACAACCGTCAACAGAATCCCCTTCTTTGACAATCCGGCTGTTTATAACTGCAATACGATCATCAGGGGTTTCAGACCATGAAATAGCCTGCAGTTTCAATATTGATTCATCGATAATATGCTCGGGCCTTGATTGATTGGATGTATTTTCATCTCCCGTGCCAGTTTCAACCGGCCTGTATGTTTTTTCCTCTTCGTTTTCAGAAGACCCTGATTTGTTCGCAAACTCACTAAATGTAGTATCTTTAATCTCTGAGTTTTCTATTACCAGGGATGTTTTGTTTTTCACAAACTCAACCTCTGGGGGCTCTTTTATTGATGCTACCGAAGGCAGGTTATTGCTGGACATCACTTCTGCAGATTTTGAGGATGTAAATTTTTCTGAAGAAATATTTTTCCGCAGGACGGACTTTTCATTAAGTCCGGTTGAATTTCCCGATACATTAATATCAACTTTTGGCGACATCTTACTATTCGGTTGATGTTCAGATATTGTGACCTTGCTAACATTCCTATCAGTTTCTGGGCTTATAATATCATTTTTGTTTTTTGTTTTATTATTTTTCAACAGATCAGGAAACACAAGTATTCCTGAAATGAATAAAACAACTATAGCCAGTACTGATATTACCTGATAGAGGCGCCGGAAAGCTTCAACACGTTTTAGCCCTGCTTTTTTGGTATTGACTATATTAATGCCTGGCCAGTTGTTATATAGTTGCGGTGATTCTTTTTCAATTTTTTTCAGGGCATCCAGGATTGAACTCAATTCTCAAACCTCCGGCTTATTGCCAGGCATTTAATCAATATTGATGAACTTGTAAAAAGCTAATTAAAGGTGCCTCACGCCGATATGGGCAACAAATAACTTATAAATTTCATTACATTATAAAACGAGTAATTTATCAGTATAACCGCTGGCTAAGCAATCCCGCCGTGGCAGAGCATATACGAGGTATAGTTTTTTGCCGGACTTGAAGAGACGCATTGTAGTCTGTCGAACTTCTGATCAACCGCTATTGCGGGATTTGCCAAACCATCAATTATTAATATGAGGTCCTTTAAACGACCTGCTTTCATTATAAAGAGCTATTTTGGTTCTTGTTCCGACTATCCCATCAACTGTTATCCCGTATTTCTTCTGAATTTCTTTTACGGCATTTATGCAATTTTCATCATAAACGGAATTAATCTCAATGTAGCTAAATCCGATATCCTCTAAGAGGTTTTTCAGACCAACAACTGATTTCCATGGAGCCCTCACCGGGATAATACCGGTGATTGAGTATTTATCCATCCATGGGATGTATGCGATATTCTCCCAATAAAGTTTAAATTCATTATCTTCAACTTCAATCTTTTCACCATTCCCCGGTGAACTAAGGGTGATTTTATTATTAGTTGTTTTGTATAATATGTAAAACCCTGGAGGTTGATCACCCATGGATTTAAACTTTAAGACTGCTGGCAGATTCAAAATCTTTATGAGAGCTAAATTATTATTTACACTGTATAAATTCAAACCGTTTTTTTCTGCGGCAAGTTGAAAAAAACGATGATCTTTTCTTATTGTATTAATATCATGCTCTATTTCAGGTTTAATCCCCCATAGCTCCAAAACATTTATAATGGCGTGGCTCCTCGTAGATCGCCCATTGTTTTTTTTTAAAAAAAACTCAAGATTCAGGGATGTTTCCTCCTTTGCCATTAAAGGTTCGGGATTTACCAAAATTTCATGAGGAGTTAATTCTTCTGCTATATCAGCCACCTGTCTTTTCCCGGTTGTCTCCGAAATCTCCATGGTCGGTGAGTTTTCTATGACCTTTTCCAACTTTTTATCGTTTGAAGTTACAACAGGTTGTGTCTCACCTCTTGTTTTTTTATTTTGGGATACTTCTTTAAACTCACGATTCACGGAAGTTTCTTCCATCTGTTCCTGGTAATTCGTTTCAGATGATTCAGGTGCTGAACTCACTATTTTCTGTAATATTGTATTATTATCCGATACCTCATTATATGAGAGGATAAAAATTAGAAGAAAAACTATTATTATTGAAGCTGTTAAAATCCTGATTTTATTGTAAAGCGGACTTTTTTTACCTGCCCCGCCCCTGGAGGAAAGCTCCCTGATCGCTGAATATGATGTTTTCCCTGTAACTTTTTGCTGGTTAAGAACAAATGCTGTTAAAAGAGCCCTGTCGCACGCAATATTAATTAACCTTGGAACACCCCCTGAAAATTTATAGATATTTCTAATAGCGGTACGGTCAAATTTGACGGTTGACTTCAAAGAGGCACGTTGAATTCGATGTTGGATATAGTCGCTTGTTTCTCGGGCAGTAAGAGGTGATATGTGACAACTTAGAGTAATCCTCTGCCCTAATTGCCTTAATTCGTACGAATTAAGCATTTCACCCAGTTCAGGCTGGCCGACCAGGATTATTTGAAGTAGCTTCTTTGTATTGGTTTCAAGATTTGATAATAACCTTAACTGCTCAAGAACATCAGGTGAAAGATTCTGAGCCTCATCAATAAGAATAAGGGACTTTCCTCCCTCCGAAATTTTTTTTATGAGGAATCTGTTCAGAGTATCTATCAGGTCTTTGGTGTTATCCGGTTTTGAATCAATATTTAACTCATCATTGATGGCCTTCAGCAACTGGATTGAATCAAGTTTTGGATTAAAGATGTAGGCTACTTCAGTATTATTATCAAGACCTTCAATAAATGCCCTGCATAGAGTTGTCTTTCCTGTTCCAACCTCTCCGGTGATTTCTACAAAGCCTTCCCCCTGTTCAACCGCATAAGAAAGATGCGCCAAAGCTTCTTCATGTGACTTGCTTAGAAAAAGAAAAGCAGGATTAGGAACAAGCATGAAAGGTCGTTCCTTGAAGCCAAAATGTTTTTTATACATCTGTTGCTTAATTCCCTCAAGAAGGTTGATTTACTATTAACCCGATGGCTATGTAATCCAGCCCTGCAGGGTATATACAAGACCTAGTAGTCCAGCTTTAGAGAGATTTACAACTCCGTAAAGATTTAAGTAATATATTAAGGCTGGATTCCTTTTTTAAAGGAGTTATAAAAAATACAGGGGGGGAGTGTCAACAAAGAAACAGTCTATTAATTCAAATGCTGTAAAGGTTTTGATTGTAATCTATGATGGCGTCGTAAAAATCTTTATATACTATGCATAAGGTTATAATTCTTACAGAGCCATAAATCTATGGTTTTTTGGAAAAATCAAATATCACAAAAAATACTCGGATTCGTGCTGGTTTTTTTGATTTGAGTTAGCAATTGTAAAGGATTTATAAAAATAGCACAAGAATGAGAAATCTCGAAACAAATGAAATTTTAGGATCTTATGTATACATCATTGCCATCCAGTCATATTCATATGATGGCGATGCGGTATAAACATTCTTTTTTAAATATGCATCTTCGCTACCGGCAAGGGGTGAAACAAAGAGCGATCGAACCTCATCTTCAATGTCTCTTACTCTTAAATATTCATCTTCAAAATCATCGATTTCTTGAAATGAGGTGTTTAAATACTGGGGATCTTCAGTGTATACTCGGAATGAGAATAATATTCTTCTTTTATTATTGTTCATTTTAACAACTCTCTTCTGCTATATCGTTCATTTCAAATATCAAACAAATAAGTACGGCCACATCTTATAGCCATTATTTAAGAACATTTTTTATTCAATCTTTAAATAACTTTTATTCAATAAATATGCCAAAATAACTAAATTACATTATTCGATATAATAATATATATTTTCAATATATTGGATCTTATAAATAATAAAATCATATAAGGGGCGGGGCTTTCCAACAAACGATTGTCCAGCTATGCAAGACTGTGTCCTGCAATATTGGACAATTGGACTTACCCCTCCCAATTGACATTAAACAATTATATACTCAGGAAGACACTTGTTTGGGTTGGCTTTATTCCAATTCAAGACCAAAAACATACGGACAGAAGATAGGGAACACAGAGTATGTATTTATTTTAAAACTATATTTTAAGCATTTTAATGAATAAGAAATATTTACTACACAAAAAATATTGCATAAGCTATATACTGTATTCATTACCAAAAACTTTCATAGATTTAATGCTAATTTAAAAATTTGGTAAAATAGTTTAAATATTCTCCATTGACAAATCAGGCCTTAATGACTATTACTTAAGATATACTAATAACTTGGTTTGATGCTGTACCTAAGTATATTTTTACAAATTTATTTTCCATAAAGATACAATGCAGACAAACCAAATATTTTAAAGGAGGATTTTATGATTGAAGTAACAGAGGCGGCTCAGAAACAGCTCGCTGATTTTTTTATAGATAGAGAGGTAAAACCAGTAAGGGTTTTCCTTAATGAAAGCGGTTGAGGCGGCCCGTCTATGGCTATGGCTCTGGATGAGCTAAAAAATAATGATCAGACATTTGAAATTGGTGGATTTCAGTATGTTGTTGATAAAGATTTTTTAGAAAAAGCAAACCCCATAAAGGTAGATTTTTCTCCGGTGGGTTTTTCAATAACCTCAAGCATTGACTTGACATCAGCATGTAAAAGCTGCAGTACAACCGGCTCCTGCTGTTAATAAGTATTATTGAATATACAAGGGCATGCCTTTATGAGGTATTGCCCTTTTTTTATTTGTAAAGCATTAAATCACTTTTTCCCGCCATATTATCAACAAGAAAAGGAGGATCCATGACTGACTTCATGCAGATTATCACCGAAAGACGTAGTGTTCGCAAATATGAAGAAAAAGAAATCCCGAACGAGATTTTGAATGAATTGCTAAAAGCCGTTCAATGGGCACCTTCATGGGCAAATACCCAGTGCTGGGAAATTATTGTAATAAAAGATAAAGATATAAGACATAAGATGCAGGATACAATCACTCCAAAAAACCCGTGCTCGAAAGCTATTGTCGCTGCACCGGTACTCATAGCTTTTTGCGGCAAGCTAAAACAGGCCGGATACTACAAGGAAAACGCTACTACAAAGTTTGGGGACTGGTTTATGTATGACCTTGGCCTTGCCACTCAGAATCTTTGCCTTGCGGCCCAGTCCTTTGGTCTTGGCACAGTTATCGCCGGATCTTTTGATCATGCAAAGGCAAAGGAGATATTAAAACTTCCTGAAGGGTATGAAGTTGTTACACTTGTTCCGATCGGATATCCGGACGGAAACACAAAACCTCCAAAACGCAGGGATATAGATAATTTTATTCATCATGATGTATTTTAAGTAATTTGAACCCATCTCAAAAAACAGATCGGGTTTGAGGGCAAGCAGCCACTTTAGATGAGAAAGCTCAGAACACAAGTAGTAAGTGAGCATTTTGAATATAGAGACAACACAACCACCGGACTATATTTTTTTTAGATAGGTTATAAGTCATTAATCCGTTTCTGCGCAAGGCACACATAAACATATGTCGTCTTTTACCTTAACCATTTTTGTAGACATGGTCATTTCGCCGCATTTTTCACAAGCTCTGGAGGGGGCAAGCTGGGCATAAGACGGCATGGGAAAAATCACTTCTTCCATGGAAAAAACATCTTTAAATGGTTTTTTCAAAAGATCTGTAGCTTTTAAAATCTTCTGCCGTTTTGATTCTTCAGGAGTTGCCTTTCCTGAAGAAACAGCGCTCTCAAGTTTAATGAATTCGTCTTTATGCTTTCCGGTGTATTCATATGAATTTTTACGCGAGAATCGATAAGCTTTTTCAGTATGTCTGGATATTACAGTATAAACATTTTTCCCGTAATCTTTTAAAAAAAGATTTCCCTTTCCGGTTGTAGTACCGAGAATTATCTGCAATGCATCCACCGAACAGGAGTCGTTCTCGCTTACAGCAACAATCTCTTCATCCTTTGACCGTTTCAAACCAAAAATACGAAGAGACTCTTTCCCTACAAGATAACCATAGACAAGCCCTGGACAGAGGTGCCCATGAAATTCTATACATTTTACCAGACCTTCAAATTGTCCTGCTTTTAAACCGGCAATCGTTTCCACTTATATTACCTCCCGACCATAAAGTCCTCTTAAGAATTTAAAAAAACTGTTAACTATTTTGCATAATAATGATAAATATCATTTTCGTATTTATTCAGAAACCTGAAGCTGAGATAGAGGGGGGCATTTGGTTTTCAAAACACACCAAAACCCCTGAATAAACAATGACTAATTAATAAAACTGGATGCTCAAACCATGCCTAATGATATTATTAACACATTCTCAAGTTTCTGGTCGGTATTATCTTTCTCATTTCTGGTGGCACTAACAGGGGCAATGTCTCCAGGTCCATTATTAACTTATACCATAATTAAATCGGTAAAAACAGAGCGCAGGGGTTATTTAATGGGGCTATGGATAATAGTCGGGCATGCTCTTCTTGAAATGGTTATTATCATACTTATGCTGCTTGGATTTTCCTTTATTTTGAAAAATGTATTTATTGTTCGTTTTATTGGAATTACCGGTGGAATTATTCTCATTTATTTAGGTCTATCTATAATAAGGGATGTATATAAAGGTAAAATTCAAACAGGTTTTCTTGATTCTTCAAATGAACCCGACCAACGCGGCGATATCGATGAAAACAGTTTGTTGGAGAATCCAGTCATGGGTGGTATTCTTGTATCCATGGCAAACCCGTACTGGTGGGTATGGTGGGCGACAATCGGACTGGCATTCATGATCCAGTTTGATGTTTCCTTTAAACAATGGCCAAAACTCCTGGCATTTTTTATCGGTCATGAAGCTGGTGATCTTGCATGGTACCTTCTGATCTCAATTCTTGCATTTTTTGGATTGAGGCATCTTAATAAAAAAGTATATTATGTAATCCTTATATTCTGCGGTATTTTCATGATTTTCTTCGGACTATATCTAGGAATAACCCCCCTTTTTCGGGATATAACATAAAAGCATCTGAAAAAAGAAGGCGGTTTTTCAAAATCAAAAAAACTATCCGGATTTTAAATTAGAAATAATGATGCTCGGAATCCACAAAAAAAACAGGCAGGATAATGATGTGCATATCCTGCCTGCAATATATATAAACACCTGGCACAAAAAAAATTACTTATATGAGGCCTTTGGTGATTGGCGCTTCATAGTGCGAAAGAGTTATTTATACAGAACAAAACTTCTTGTCAAGGGAAAAAATATATTTATAAAAAAACTTTTTGGTTACCTCTTGAAGTAGATTATTTACTATATACCGCTACCTCCAAGCTCAGCCATAAGCTCTTCATTATTTTTTGGGGGTACAGGAAAATCAGGCTTATATTCCATTTTAATTGCTTCAGATGAACATCCTATTACACACACAGTCACCGAACGATAGATGTATTTTTGAGATAGATTCTAGAATCCAAATCCTACCTTCTTTCTTCCTTCAAGAGTAGGTTTATCCGATCCTATCCGTTTCATGGTCAGGCTGTTCATTTCGCATGTGTTTACACAGTTACCGCAACCCATACAGAAATTTTCTTTTATTGAAACGGCATCTCCAACCATCTCCATTGCATCTACTGGACATATTTCGACACAATCCCCGCATGCCGTACAGCTTTCCGCATCATAATTAACGGCAAAATTTGTCGAGTTTATGACTATCCCATTTCCGACTTCTCTCGCCACAGCTAAAGCACCACAGCAGCAACTGCAGCAATTGCAGAGCAGCTGCAACTTTTCAGTATAATTATTCGAATTATGGACCGCACCGCTTTTTGCACAAGCATCAATTGTTTCAAGACATTCCTCTTTAGTGATTTTTTTTCCGTAGCCACGTTCAATAGAATATTCGGCTACATCACCAAAAGCAAGGCACGAGTACTCAGGAACATTTGCCTGGCATGGATTACCCTTCACGCTTGCCATCCGACGGCACAGGCATTTTGTGGCAGCAAATGATGTCTCCTCATCCACAAGAGATTTTAGTTCTTCAAAGGAAAAAATTTTAGTGTCCTGGGGTAGCGCTTCGTTGATGGTCAAAGTTCGTAAAATAGGCATGGGACTTTTTTCAGTACCTTTATTGTCCTCCATCATTTTCAACCTGGACTCGGCATGGTCTTTTCTGACCTCTTCGTGCAGCCTGTATATATTCATGGCCCTTTCGTCATCAGAGTGTATAACCGCCATATCAAAATATCCCGGCATGAATGGAAGCAATTCATACATGGGGGTACCGTCTTCCGCCTTTTTTACGAAAAGCGAACCGGTATTTGCCATTGATTCAAGCATGTCCGCCATTTCTTTTTCGTCTTTTCCAAGTATTTTCGCAAGTTCAGGGGCCGTTTTGGCAGTTTCAGGAAAATCAGCGGCTATCAATGCATGTTCTTCAGGGTAAATATATTGAATCATGTTAATGTACGACTCTACCACAGGATATTCGTACTCAAACTTATTCAACCTGTCTATTAATCTGACATATAGATCTCTACTCATTGAATTTACCTCCTAATAGTTTTTAAAGATATTAAAGTGCCACTTCTTCCCTCTATTTTTTTGAAGCTTTCGTAAAAAACTAAATAGTGTCCATCCGGAAATGAGGATTTTTGTTCAAGATCAAGGCATGCGAAAAAAATAACCACAGGCATATGTTTGATATTCCGAGGATTATTTTTTGAGTATAACGAAGATATTGGGCAAAAAGACCATTTCCGGATGGGCACTAATTAATGGTGTTTTTTTGTTAACCCTATAATTTTTACAGCATTCCCCAAGGCATCTCTTTATAGACTTCTTTACCCATGTTAAACCCCTCCTGAGTGTTTACGAGGTAGTAAAAAGCGTAACTGATGGGTAAGTATGATGAACTCGCAAATAGAATAACAGATGACTAAGTAAAAATCTTCA
>JABHLN010000048.1 GCA_018693105.1 Desulfobacterales bacterium
TGAATAAATATATTGATCTTCTTTCTGGAAAACACCTGAACAATTCTTATTTTATGTTAATTCAGATTTAAGCCGATATTCATTGATTTTTCTGCAGCACTTTTACCAATAAGCAGGTTTTGTAACTTTTTTTCGAGAAAAAAACAAGAAAAGCCATAACCCTTTAAGATTATAGCTTTTCTTATATAATGGTGCCGAAGGCCGGACTTGAACCGGCACGAGTCGCCCCACTGCCCCCTCAAGACAGCGTGTCTACCAATTCCACCACTTCGGCATTTCTTATTTTGTCTCTGAAGGTTGTTCTTCAGCCTTTTTTGTTGTGCTCACAGGTACTTCGGGAACCGTTTCAACCTGGGCACTGTCTTCGGTCATTATCGACTTTGGAGTTTGGTGAGAAGAAATATATGCAAGGGTGAAGCATGTAAGCATAAATACTACTGCAGCTATTGTTGTTGCCTTGCTTAAAAAAGTTGACGCACCTGTGCTGCCGAATAGAGTCTGGCTGGCACCGCCTCCGAATGCTGCTCCCATATCTGCTCCCTTTCCTGTCTGGAGAAGTACTATCATAATAAGAGCTAAACAAACAATGACATGTATTGTAATAATAATTGTATTCATATTTATTAATATTTTACTATTTGGCTGAATGTCTCAGGATCCAGACTCGCTCCACCTACGAGAGCGCCGTCAATATCCGGCATAGACATCAGTTCTGCAATATTTGCTGGTTTTACGCTTCCTCCATAGAGTATTCTCATGGACTCAGCAAGTTCTTCACCGTACATTTCTTTTATTAAAGATCGCAAAAACTTATGAACATCCTGAGCCTGATCAGTAGTTGCTGTCTTTCCTGTTCCTATAGCCCAGACAGGTTCGTATGCAATCACCAGTGAACCTAAATCACTCAAAGAGAACTCTTCTAACCCTTTTTTGACCTGTTTGTCAAGTACTGAAAATGTTTTTTCTGCTTCACGTTCCTCCCAGGTCTCACCAATACACAGAACAGGTTTTAGATTTCCCTTGATTGCAGCCTTTATCCTTTTGTTCACATTTTCATCTGTTTCATTAAAATACTGGCGCCTTTCAGAGTGACCTATAATTACATATTCACAACCTGCAGATGTTACCATGTCTGCTGATATCTCACCGGTATAGGCACCTTCATCCTCCCAGAACAGATTCTGGGCGCCGACACTTACTATACTGTCTTTAACAGCCGCTGATACAAGAGCAAGGGAAGTGTATGTGGGAGCAATCATGACTTCCCTGTCAGATACACCCCCTACAAGTTTTGCAAGCTGTGAAGCTGCCTCGGTCGCTTCCGAACAGGTTTTGAACATTTTCCAGTTTCCTGAAATAAGCGGTTTTCGATTTCCCATAACAAATCTCCCAATGTTGATAGCTTCGTAAAAAGTCCAATATCTGCGCTGTATCCCTCGTCACTGCGGCGTACGGTAAGTACGCCTCATTCCTCAGGATTTGCGGTGCCTTGATCTTGAATTTTTACTTTGCCATCCCAAGTTGACTTTTTACGTGTTCATCAATGTTTTAGTGGCCGGAATATTATTTAAAGGTTTTCCGGTCCGAATTCTGACCACTATTTTCAGCATTAAGTCTTTAAAATTTTGAGCCGATCATAACAGCAAGATCTGCCATCCTGTTCGAGTAGCCTGTTTCATTGTCATACCAGGACATGATTTTTACCATGTCATTAACGACATAAGTTGTCTGTGCATCGAAAATTGAAGATAATTTTGAACCGTTGAAATCTGATGATACCAGCGGAAGATCGCTGTAACCCAGGATCCCCTTGAGCGGGCCTTCAGCCGCTTCTTTTACTGCATTGTTAACATCATCAACGGATACACCATCCTTGCTGACTGTTGCCACAAGATCTACGATTGAAACATTCGGTGTCGGGACACGTATGGATAGTCCGTTAAGTTTGCCTGCAAGCTCGGGCAGTACAAGTGCAACTGCCTTGGCTGCACCTGTAGAAGTCGGGATCATAGAAAGGCCGGCGGCTCTTGCTCTGCGGAGGTCCTTGTGGGGGAAGTCAAGAAGCTTCTGGTCACCGGTGTAAGCATGAATAGTTGTCATGAGACCACTTTTAATGCCGAAAGTATCGTTCAGCACTTTTGCAACCGGCGCAAGACAATTTGTTGTGCATGATGCATTTGAAATTATATTATGTGCCCCATGATCATATTTATCAGAATTGACTCCCATTACAATTGTAATATCAGGATCACCGGCCGGTGCGGAAATGATTACCTTTTTTGCGCCGGCAGTAAGGTGTTTTGATGCACTTTCACGATCCCTGAAAAGTCCGGTGCATTCTGCCACTATATCTACTCCGAAGTCTTTCCATTTAAGTTCTGCAGGATCTCTTAATGCTGTAACGGCGATAGATTTTCCGTCTATCTCAATTCCTGTATCACTTGCTGTAACCTTTTTGTCAAGTTGACCGTGAACGGAATCGTATTTTAACAGGTGGGCCATAGTGGCCGTATCCATAAGGTCGTTTATGGCCACAACTTCCAAATCAGGCTGATTAAGTGTGGCTCTGAAAAAAACACGCCCGATTCTGCCAAATCCATTGATGCCAATTTTAATACTCATATCACTCCTCCTTAAATTTTTTCACCATGATAAGTGCATCTTCCATATTATCTGAAAAATATCCGGGACGTATCCCGGCAATTTGAAATCCAAGTTTCTTATACAATTCTATACCAGCGTTATTTGAGGGGCGAACCTCAAGATATGCAATAGTTGCTCCTGCTTCCCGTGAAAGATATATACATTTTTCAAGTGTCCATAAAGCAACCCCAAGCCCGCGCAATGCAGGAGTTACGGCAAGTTTCATAAGATGCATTTCATCTATAAACAACCTGAAGCATATAAATGCAATAATCTTTCTGTTCCCAAGATTCACAGTATAACAGTAAGAGTCTCTGCAAGTCAATTCATCCTGATATGATTTAAGCCCCCATGGACTGTCAAATGATGAATTCTCAATTTCAAGGACTGTATCAATATCAGATTCTTTCATGGCAGTAATATACCATGTTGACAATTTCTAACTCTCCTTATTACCTTTCAGTATTCTGCTGGCTAATGAAATACTTTTCTTACCATGTACTTCGAGATTTTTTGCAATTTCAGTAAGATCCATTTTCCCCCGTATATTAATAGCCTTTATCAGAATTGGGAGATTAACTCCGGACAGGACCTCTATGTTTCCTTCATCAAGAAATGAATAACTTAAATTTGACGGTGTTCCACCGAACATATCGGTAAGAATCAGCACGCCTTTATTTTTGTCGACCTGTTTTATTCCTTTGGCGATTTTCTGCCGAAGTTTTTTTGCGTTTTCATTTAAATCAATTGAAACAAAGACCACAGATTCCGGTTGAACGCCGAGAATGAATTCAGCGGCTTCAATCAAAGCTTCTCCAAGTCTAGTGTGTGTAACAATTACAATACCTGTCATAAATCACCTTTGATGGCTTCCTAATAAAGCCCATATCCGGGTTGCGATTCATCCCGCGTCATTGTGGTGTACAATAAGTAAACCCCATTCCTCGGGATTTACGGCGCCTTGATCTTGAACTTTTTACTTAGTCATCGACTATATTTATTACGAGTTCATCACTTTTGTAAATCAAAACAAACCAGTTTTTAAAGCTTTGTCAGACTTTTGCAAAGCAACCCTTTTCGTATGAATAGAGCTACTTTGAGCTTTTGTACTTGAGCAGCGGTACTTCGTGTCCGGTTTAGAATCAAAGTTCTATATATTCGATTTAAACAATAATTTAAAAATTTCAAAGGTATATCTATTGAAGTCAAAAATTATCTGTCAATATCTCGATGGGTAATATCAATACGTTTTCGCTGTTTTTTTATATGATCATATATATTTCGAGCAATTGCAACGCTTCGATGCCTCCCCCCGGTACAACCAAAAGCAATAGTCAGGTAAGCTTTTCCCTCTTTTTCATATAAAGGGATTAAATAGTCAAGTAAATCGAGGTATTTTTTTTGAAATATTTGTGCTTCCTTGTTTTTAGTCACAAAATCAAAAACATCTTTTGTTTCTCCGTCAAGATTTTTTAATTCAGGAACAAAATAAGGGTTTGCAAGAAAACGGACATCAATAATAAGGTCTGTATCTTTGGGAACTCCATATTTAAATCCGAATGACATAATATTGATTCTCATGGCTGTTACATTGGTACTTTTCTGAACAAGCCTTAGCATTAATGATTTCAGCTCATGAACATTGTATGTTGTTGTATCAATAATAGTATCAGCAATTTGTCTTAAACATTTTAACTGGTCATTTTCTGCACGGATTCCATCAATAAGGTTTTTATGTCGGGATAAGGGATGGTGACGACGTGTCTGGCTATAACGCCTTAAAAGAACCTCTTCCGAGGCTTCCAGAAAAAGGATACGGAGAATGTATCCCTGCTCTTTCAGAGAATTGAAAATTTTAGAGTATTTCTGTAAAAAATCCTTTTCTCTGAGGTCCATCACAAAGGCGAGGCCGGCGATTTCTGCAGAAGTTTCTACTGGCAGTTCAAGGAACTTTGGGAGCAGGGCAACCGGCAGGTTGTCTACGCAATAATAACCTGCGTCTTCAAAGGCCGCAATTGCGGTGCTTTTACCAGAACCGGAAAGACCGGTTATTATGTTTATGTCATATAAATTCACATTGAGTCATTATGAATATATCTATAAATTTTCATCCTCTTCTTTGAGAATAGAAAACACCTCGTCTTTATTTGCAGCATTTAATAATTTTTTCTTTATTGCATCATTTTTCAGAATTTTAGAAATTCGTGCAAGAAGTTTTAAATGAAGACCGGTAGAATTTTCCGGTGTAAACAGTAGGAAAAAAATATGTGTGGGGCGTCCGTCCAGGGAGTCAAAGTTGACACCTTTTTGACTTAAACCGAATCCAAGTATAAGATTATCCAGATCTTTTAATTTTCCATGTGGAATTCCTATACCATCTCCGATTCCTGTGCTTCCGAGTCTCTCCCTTTCTAATAAAACCTTAACTAGAACATTATGGCTGATTCCCGTAATTTTTTCCATGGGAGCAGATAGCTCTTCAAGAACACCTTTTTTATCATTTGATTTCAAGTCAGTCAGTATTGTTTCTTCATGTAATCCGTCGATAATCTTCATTTTAAATTCACCTAAATGAGTTGTCTGATTGTAATATCAGGTATATTTATAACAAGTTGTATAGGCAATTAAGTGTTCAGCAACTCATTATTAAGCCCAAAGGTTTCCCTTCAGGAGTTTTATGCCGGTTTTGCTTGTATTAAGCAAAACCGGTTTTTATGTTTATAGCATCTTAAACCCAGCTATTTCTGGCCAAATATGTTATCTGCATGGCAAAACAGCGCACCTTTATATTAAGATTTATGTTTAGCCAATAGATAAATTTTATACGAGTTTATAATATTTATGAAAATAAAACAATTTTGTTTCCCGTAAAACGGGAGGAAAAATAATAATAAAGTAAACTATTTCAAGCGTTTGGCTGAATTAAGCCGTAATCACCGTCACTGCGCCGATAAAGCACATTGACTCTGTCGGTAAGGGAATTTGTAAATACAAGAAAATAATCTGAAATAAGATTCATTTGCATAACAGCTTCTTCAATATCCATTGGTTTATACTCAATGTTCTGAACCATGATCTGCTTTTCTGAATCTTCAGGATAAGTTGTGCTTTCTCTTGAGATTGATTTATTTCTATTACTCTCTTTAGAACCGCTCCTTCTGTTTCTTATTTTCTGTTTGTTTTTTTTAAGTTGCTTTTTTAGTTTGTCCAGAACCAGATCTATGGCAGCGTGCATATCACTATTTTCTTCTTTTGCATTAATATTAAGTCTGTCACCGATCAGGTTTATTTCAGCAATGTGCCTTAATTTTTCAACCGAAAGAACAATATTTGCTTCAGCCGGATTATCAAGTAATTTATCAAATCTATCCAGCTTATCACAGACGTACGCTTTATAATGTTTGGAAGGATTAAGGTTTTTAAATGTAACAGTTGTCTGCATATTTGCCTCCCTAGTATTGTTTGCGTTTATTGGAAGATAATACTCCCATCTTTTCCCTGTATTTGGCGACGGTTCGCCTGGCAATATCTATGTTTACCTCCTTTAAAAGTTTTGCGATTTTATCATCGCTATATGGTTTTTTGGAATTTTCACCTTCAATTATTTTCCTTATTTTGTCATGCACACTTGCAGATGCTATTGCTTCGCCATGAACACGGTTTATTGAGCTGTTAAAGAAATATTTCAGTTCAAAGATACCCTGTGGTGTATATGCGTATTTGTTTGTAGTTACCCTGCTGATTGTTGATTCATGCATACCAATGTCCTGTGCAACATCACGTAGTACCATAGGCCTCAGGAAGGCAATACCTTTTTCGAAAAAATCTTTTTGAAAGCTCAGGATGCTTTCCATAACTTTATAGATAGTTTTCTGGCGTTGGTGTATGCTCCTTATTAACCAGGTAGCCGACCTCATTTTTTCCTTTAGATACTCTTTTGTTTTTTCGGGAATTACTTCATTGCGACCTATTGCTTTTTTATAATAAGGATTGATTCGCAATTTGGGCATTCCGTCATCGTTATGCATTATTACAAATTCATCTTCAAATTTATATACATAAATATCCGGGTTAATGTACTGGGGTTCCTCTACAGAAAAGCTGCGCCCCGGTTTCGGTTCAAGTTTCTTTATTACATTTATAGATGCAACAACTTCATTTATACTGATTTTTAATGCTTTAGCTATGGCTTTATAATTTTTATTTTCAAGATTTTTTATGTGATACTTAATAATTTCAGTTATTAATGTATCATCAAGGCCTATCTGCTTCGCCTGGATAAGAAGGCATTCACTCAAATCCCTTGAACACACACCCGGAGGATCAAAGGTCTGCAGCACTCCCAGGACCTCTTTTACTTTGTCAATATCCAGATTGTTATTTTCAGAGATTTCTTCAACAGATATTTCCAGATATCCGTTTTTGTTAAGGTTGCCTATAATGAGACTGCCGATCATTTCTTCCTCGCTGGTCGGGGAGGTCATGAGCAGTTGCCAGAGGAGATGATCCTTTAATGACTCTTTACGTGCAATAAAAGTTTCGTATTGGGGTGCATCTTTCCTTTCAACCTCGAAATGTGTTCTACCGGAAGAGTTGTATTCATCAAGATAATTACTCCAGTCGATATTATCATGGATAGTTTCTTTATCCATAACATCACTCACTGAAGGAGATTCATTAAGTGACTCATTTTCTTTAACAGGTTCTTCAATTGAAGCTTGAGTCTGGTCCTCGGGTATACTTTCGGTTTCTTCATCAAGAGCAGGATTCTCTTCAAGTTCCTGCCTTATAACATCCACAAGTTCAAGCCTGTTCAGCTGCAGAAGCTTAATAGCCATCTGCAATTGCGGGGTCATGATCAGCTGTTGTGATAAACGTAAGCTTTGTCTTAATTCTATTGCCATATTATAATCTAAACTCTTCGCCCAGATAAATTCGTCGGGCTGTTTCACTTGAAGTTATTTTATCCGGGTCGCCGGATTCAATAACTTTTCCGTCATTTAATATATAAGCAATATCACAGACACCTAGCGTTTCCCGAACATTATGGTCAGATATAAGAACCCCGATTTTTCTTTCTGTAAGGTGTTCTATCATTTTCTGAATGTCAATTATTGCCAGTGGATCAATTCCTGCAAAAGGTTCGTCAAGCAATATAAAAGATGGATTGGTACTAAGCACTCTTGTTATTTCCAGACGACGTCTTTCCCCACCTGATAAAGAGCCGGCTTTCTGTTTTGAAAGGTGTTTAATTCCTAGTTCATCAAGAAGACTATCGGTCCTTTTTTCCTGCTCAGATCTGGAGATGGGCAGTATTTCAAGAATCGCCATAACATTTTGTCTTACAGTCAGTTTTTTGAATACTGAAGATTCCTGGGGAAGATATCCCACTCCTTTTCGTGCCCTGAGATACATCGGGTTTTCGGTTATATCTTCTCCATCGAGAAAAACTTTTCCCTCAATCGGCTTTATCATGCCCACGGTCATATAAAAGGTAGTGGTCTTGCCAGCTCCATTAGGCCCAAGAAGCCCTACCACTTTTCCGCTTTCAACTTCAAGGCTTACTGAATCGACAACACGCCTTCCGTTATATATTTTTACAAGATTTTCAAGGGACAGTATTGACATAAAAAAGAATCAGCCATTATTTTTACCGGCCATATTCAATAGCAGATATTAGAATTCCGCCCTTAAGTATTTGACAATCCATTTTTCTTATAGTTTGTTTTTATTAAGAGAAAAACAGGATCATCTGGTTTTCTTAAATCTGAATGGCCGGCACATTTAAATGCAAGTATTAGAAACTATCTGAAAAACACATTTGTCGTCGTATTGCTATGTTATCTGCCTATTTAAAACATCATATACTGTATATGCTGTGTTTTCTCATCAGCAGATGTTCTTTTACCTCTTGTCCATGCATCTGATCTGTATTTTTAAGATAGATTATAGTTTATTTTATTTTTCCCCTTTTGAACTGAATACAGCTTCTGCGGGTTTTTTGTCACAACTTTTAACTGTAACCCGCTCATCGTTCCTGTTCCATATTATTTCACACCCTGTGACATAATTTTTTTCACTGATAACTTTTGAATTTTCACCTTTCAGCACAAAAATCTTATCTATTGTAGTATATACTGCATGTTCAGTGACTGCAACCCCATCTTCAAATTTGATATTTACATTTTCTTTAAAAACAATTTTTTTTATAGAACTTTCATTTTCCGAAATATCTTCTTTTTCTCTAAGGCCTTTTCTTAAAGTAATCTCCATTTTACCTGATGTTATAACAGCATTATCATATACAGCCCGGACATTTCCGGTGCATGTTGCAAGAAGAGTATTTCCGTCATATATAATTTGATCTGCATTTATAAGAATTTCTCCGTTCTGCTTGTCGGATTTATCAAGTTTATCATCTGCAATAACCGTATTTGAATATATCATACCTGATATTATAATAATTCCTATAAAAAGATATAAAACAGCTACTAATCTTTTATAAAGCAAGTTTTCCATCGAAAATCACCTTAACGTTACCTTTAAGCAACGCACTGTTATTATTGATATTATATGTCATGGAATCAGCAGTGAAAACGAGAATGTCTCCAGTAATTTTTACCGGTGTATCAGAATGTATTGTACGCTCCAAAGAATTATAAAGCAACTTTTCAGTATTAAGTAAATAGTCATCATTTTTTGCGATAACTTTCCCCGAAGCCTCAAAATCGTTTGAGCTGGTTTTCATTAGACCTTGATTTGCAGTAAGATATGCTTCTTTACCGTCAGCCATAAAATAGATTAAAGTCAGATCTTCAAAAACAACTTTTTTTTCAGTGTCAATAAAATGAGTGGATTTTGCATCAAGCCGCCATTGTTTGATACCATCCTGAGTAGCTGTGTGCTGTACCTTGTTGATTGAAACATCGGCCTCGTTATTTATAGGTGCAATGGTTTTTTCAGGCTCTTCAGGTGTGTGTCGATAATCTATAAAAATCGATACTATTATGCCGAAGGTTATTATTATTGTTGAAAATAATATAATTTTAAGTATTGCAGATTTATGTTTCATGAGTTCTTATAAATATTTCTTAAGGATTTCATCCCAAAGCCCACCGGCTTTAAGTATCGCCTCACAGATTTCCCTTACGGCACCGTTACCGCCTTTGGCAGAAGTTACCAAATCTACATTGGATCTAACTACCTCATGAGCATCCGAAACTGCGATGGAAAGGCCTGTCTTTTTCAATAGGGGTAAGTCAGGCAGGTCATCGCCGATAAAAGCTATTTCATATTCAGATAACCCGGTTTCCTCCATTATTTTGTCAAATATGGCGGATTTATCAACAACCCCATCAAAGATCAGACTCAGTCCGAGATTGTTGCATCGATGTATAAGTGCTTTTGAGGCTCTTCCAGTTACAATACCAACTTCTATTCCTGCATCCATAAGAAGTCTGATACCAAAACCGTCCTTGACATTAAAAGTTTTGGTTTCTTCGTTATTGTCGTTATATATAATGCTGCCGTCTGTAAGAACCCCGTCAACATCTAGGAGCAATAGTTTTATATTTTTGAGTTTTTCTGAAATCATATAATTAGCACCCACTTTTTTAAGAGTTCATCAATTTTGATGAACTCTTAAAAAGTCAACTTGGGATGGCAAAGTAAAAAGTTCAAGATCAAGGCGCCGCAAATCCCGAGGAAAGAGGCGTACTTGTCGTACGCCGCAGTGACGAGGGATGCAGCGCAACGCAGATATTGGACTTTTTACGAAGCCATCAATTTTGTAATACATCTTTTATAGCCTTGAGACCGGAAAGGAGATTTTGAAGATTTTCAAGCTTTATTGAATTCGGGCCATCACAAAGGGCCTTGTCAGGGTTTTTATGGACTTCGAGAAAGACTCCATCAGCCCCTGCTGCAACAGCAGCCTTTGCAAGCGGGTCGACAAACTCACGCTGCCCCCCTGAGCTGGATCCGGAACCACCGGGCAGTTGAACACTGTGGGTTGCGTCAAATATTACCGGTAAGCCTGTTCTATCCTGTATGATTTTTATGCCCCGGAAGTCTACTACCAGATTATTGTAGCCGAACATTGTTCCTCGTTCTGTAATAAGAATCCGTTTGTTTCCAGTGGATGTTATTTTTTCAACAATGTTAACAATATCCCATGGTGCAAGAAACTGTCCTTTTTTGATATTGACAATTTTTCCTGTCCTGGCAATTTCAAGTATAAAATCTGTCTGGCGGCAGAGAAAGGCAGGAATCTGAATTATATCAAGAGCTTCTGCTGCAATGTCAATCTCATTTGATGAGTGAACATCAGAAATGATTTTAATTCCAAGTTCATCTTTGACTTTTTTCAGAATTTTTATTCCGTCCTCTAAACCAGGGCCCCTGAAAGATTTAATTGAGGTGCGGTTTGCTTTGTCATATGATGCCTTGAAAATAAACGGTATATTCAAGTCATCGGTGGTTTTTTTCAAATACTCGGCTATTTCAAGAGTCGATTTCAGATCCTCAATAACACAAGGTCCTGCTATCAAAACCATGGGAGAGTTGCCTCCAATTGAAAGTTCACCTTCTTTAATAATATTACTCATATTAGTCCGTATATTTCATTTAAATATAAATAGTTATGTTTATGCCTATGTTAAAGTTACTTATTTTCATGTTAAAAAAAGTTTATCTTGGGCAATTGTAAAAGTCAAGAATCGAAAAACAGACCTTGATTACAGTCTTTTTAGCTGATAATGTCCATTGAAAAATTCGTTTATTTATATATGGAACTAGACATTGAAAGCTAATAGTAATAAAAAGAAAATTGTACTAAAGCTCATTCTTCTTACATGCCTTCTGACATTAATACCTATAATCTGGTGGCTCCTGGTAATGCTTGAAGGTGGAAAGCCCTCAATTGAGTTAGATCTTGCAGGGAGATTTATTGGAGAATCCCAGGAAATAAATATTAAGGTTAGCGATAAAGAAACCGGGATTCGGAAGCTATGGATAGGTTTGTATAAGAATGGCAGGGAACATATTCTTGAAAAGAAAGAGTTCCCTTTTGCCGGCTTCATCAAAGGAGGAGCGGTTCATGAGGATTCAATAAACCTTTTTATAGAACCAAAAAAGCTTGGAACCACTGACGGCAAGGCTATTTTGCGTATGTTTATTTCAGACTATTCCTGGCGGGGCTGGTGGCATGGGAATAAAACATATGTTGAAAAAGAGGTGGTGATTGATACCTTACCGCCTGAGGTGGATATCATAACAAGAAATCAAAACATGAATCAGGGCGGGTCAGGTCTTGTAATATACAGGGTCTTAGAATCAGGTACGAAAAACGGTGTGTATGTAGACGGTAATTTTTTCCCCGGACATAAAGGTCCTTTTAAAGATGAAAATATATGCATGTCATTTTTTGCTTTGAATCATAAACAGGGTGAGGTTAAAGAACTTTTCGTACAGGCTGTTGATCAGGCGGGTAATACTGCCAGAGCCGGATTTTCTTATCATATTAACAAAAAGAGATTTAAAAAAGATGTTATCAATATTTCCGATAAGTTTTTGAACTGGAAGATGCCTGAATTTTATCTGGGCGGCAGTAAAGGTTCCAAAATCTCTATTGAGGATAAATTCATTAAGGTCAACAGAGTTATTCGTAGTTCGAATTCCAACAAACTCACCGGGCTTGGTGAAAAGACAGAAAATTCAATATATTGGGATGGTGCCTTTTTACGCCTTCCAAGGTCTGCGAAAAAGGCAGGTTATGCTGACTACAGAAGTTATCAGTACAAGGGCAGAATAATTGACCGGCAATATCACCTCGGTGTGGACCTCGCTTCAGTTGCTCATTCCCCGATACCTTCGGCGAATGGAGGTAAAGTAATATTCACTGAAAAAACAGGTATATTCGGTAAAACGATTGTTATTGATCATGGTTTCGGCCTTTTAAGCCTTTATTCTCATTTAAGCAGCTTTAAAGTAAAACCCGGAGATATTGTTTCAAAAGGAGATATCCTGGGCCATACCGGTGTTACAGGGCTGGCTGGTGGAGACCACCTTCATTTTGGAATGATAGTGCATAACACCTTTGTAAACCCTATTGAATGGTGGGATGCTACCTGGATAAAAAATAATATTCAAAGCAAGATTAACAATGTAAAATTAAGTGCGGAATAATCTGTTATATTACATAATAAAATTATTCAAATCTATGATTAATGCACAGGGATTAATGCACAGGAAATTTGAAATTGGATAATACATCAAAAAAGGAAGCAGCTGTGCAAAAAAGCGTAATCCGGGAAAATATCGAAGCCTGTCTTGTAGCAATTATTCTGGCTCTGCTTATCCGTTCTTTTGCCGTTCAGGCTTTTAAAATACCATCCGGATCTATGTTAGAGACTTTACAGATCGGTGACCATATACTTGTAAATAAATTTATTTATGGAATTAAAATACCATTTTTAAAGTCAGCAATTATATCGGGAAAGAAACCGGAACATAATGATATTATCGTTTTTATACCTCCTCACGATCCCGATAAGGATTTTATTAAAAGAGTTGTAGGAGTTGAAGGAGATATTGTTGAAATTCGTGATAAACAGTTGTATATAAACAATAAAAAAATTACAGGGGGGTATGAAATATTTTCCGACCCTTCTGTTATGCCCAAAAACAGCAACCGGGGTATAAGGGATAATTTTGGCCCGGTTAAAGTACCTGCGAATTCACTTTTTTGTATGGGGGACAATAGAGATACAAGCTATGACAGCAGGTTCTGGGGGTTTGTTGATCTTAAAGCTGTAAAGGGGAAAGCTTTTATGATCTACTGGTCCTGGAACAGCAAAAACTCAGGTTCTTTTTTAAATTATGTGAGGTGGAATAGATTTGGACAGATAATAGATTAGGACAGGTGAAATATGCAGTTTGAAAAGAAAGATATTCTGGATATGGAGTCTCTTTCTGCTGATGAGATCAACTTGATTCTTGATACAGCAGATAAAATGAAAGAGATTTCTGATCGGTCTATAAAGAAAGTGCCAACCCTAAGGGGTAAAACAATGGTGCTTTTTTTTTATGAGCCAAGTACAAGAACCCGGCTTTCTTTTGATATAGCTGCGAAAAGACTTAGCGCTGATTCACTTTCATTATCAGCAACTGCGAGTAGTACAGTTAAAGGGGAAACACTTGTTGATACTGCTAGAAACCTTGAAGCTATGAGGCCTGACGTTATAGTAATTCGCCATCCCATGGCCGGAGCTCCCCATATGATTGCTAAAATGGTATCAACTTCGGTTATAAATGCCGGTGACGGAATGCACGCCCATCCGTCCCAGTCACTTCTTGACATTATGACGGTAAGAGAAAAGAAAGGATCCCTGGATGGATTACGAGTTGCAATTATCGGGGATATTTCACACAGCAGGGTGGCCAGGTCGAATATAGCAGGCTTTTCAAAACTGGGAGCTAATGTAATTTTGTCCGGCCCTCCGACTATGATTCCCAAAGGGATTGAAGCTCTTGGCGCATCAGTGGTTTATAATATAAATGATGCTATTTCAGGAGCCGATGTGGTTATGATGTTGAGAATCCAGAAAGAAAGACAAAAATCTTTTCTTTTTCCTTCAGAACGTGAATACGCAAGATTCTATGGTCTTTCGGCAGATAAACTTAAAAATGCAAAAGAGGATGTACTTATCATGCATCCCGGCCCGTTAAACAGGGGCGTTGAGATAGCACCTGATGTTGCGGACGGGCCTCATTCCATTATTCTTGAGCAGGTCACAAACGGTGTAGCAATACGTATGGCTATGTTTTATCTTCTATCGGGAGGTGTTCGGAATGCGGATGATAATTAAGGGTGGAAGAGTTATTGATCCCGGAAATATTGACGGGGTAAGAGATATCCTTATTGAGGATGGTATAATAACTCAAATTGAAGAAAACATCATAGATTATGATCAGGATAAAACAGATTCATGTGAGATAATTGACGCATCGGGTCTCATCGTAGTACCTGGTCTTATTGATATGCACGTACACTTGAGAGAGCCGGGCCATGAATATAAAGAAACAATTAAATCCGGTTCTCTTGCAGCCGCAAGAGGTGGATTTACTGCAATATGTCCCATGCCCAATACGAATCCTGTTAATGACAACAGGCAGGTGACTGAATTTATCCTGACTAAAGCTGCAGAAGCAGATGCTGTCCGTGTATATCCTGTTGCAGGAATAAGTAAGGGGCTTAACGGTAACAGGTTGAGTGAATATGGAGAATTGAAGGATGCCGGTGTTATTGCCGTTTCTGATGACGGTAAACCGGTAAACAACAGCCTTCTGATGCGCAGGGCCATGGAATATGCCAAAGGGTTCGGGTTGCCTGTTATTTCACATTGCGAGGACCTGGAGCTTGCAGCAGACGGAGTTATGAATGAGGGACCGGTTTCAACACGAATGGGGCTTGCAGGTATACCGAATGCAGCTGAGTCTGTTATGGTCATGCGTGATATTTCCCTTTGTGAATTAACAGGTTCAGCTCTTCATATCGCCCATGTAAGCACAAGTGAATCTGTTCATGCAATACGGGATGCGAAAGAAAGGGGGGTTGCTGTTACTGCTGAAACCGCTCCTCATTATTTCACTCTTATTGATGAATCTGTATATGATTACAATACCTCCGCCAAAATGAACCCCCCCTTAAGATCATCCGAAGACAGGGAATCAATATTGAAAGGGCTTAAAGACGGAACAATAGATGTTATTGCTACCGATCATGCTCCACATTCAGCTCTGGAAAAAGATGTCGAGTTTAACAATTCAGCAAACGGGATTATCGGCCTTGAAACATCTTTGCCGCTTAGTCTTAGATTAGTAGAAAACGGCACCCTTTCAATTGAGCAGCTCATTGATAAAATGTCCGGAAACCCGGCCCGAATTCTTGGGCTTGATAATGGTATAAAGGTAGGAAAGACGGCTGATATCACTATTATTGACACGGAAAACACATTTATAGTTAATGCCTCGGAGTTCCTGTCACTGGGACGGAATACACCTTTTGACGGATGGGAACTAAAGGGTAGAGCCGTTTTCACAATTGTGGGGGGGCGAATAGTTTTTAAAGATAAATAGTTATTATAGTAGCTGAAAAATATAAATTGTTATGCAAATACATGGTGATTTATCTCGGCACTCTTCACTTTTCCCCTTCAACGGTTTCATGATATTTCTAAATTTTTTTAATTGAGGGACCATGCAAAATATAAACTCTTTTTCAAGTTCAGGTTGATGATCCGGTTTTTTATGTTTTCGACAGACTATTGAATGTTTATACGAGAAAGGATCATACTTTTGTGCGCTTGAATAAAAATGAGTGATTTACAAAGGTATTACAAAAAAATTAATTTTTCTTATTACATAGAGTCAAAATGATTAAAACTGAAAAAGATCCAAGGCTTCTGGTTGTTGATGATGAATTGAGTATGCGTGAGTTCCTTGAAGTTATGCTTACGAGGGAAGGTTACGATGTGTCTTTCGCAGAAAGAGGCCGTGATGCTGTTTCGATGATTAAGAAAGAAAATTATGATCTTATTTTAAGTGACATAAGGTTGGGAGATATAGACGGTCTTGAGGTACTAAAGGCTGCAAAACAAAAGAATCATAATACTGTCGTTATACTTATATCTGCATATGCAACCACTGAAACAGCAGTTGAAGCAATGAATGAAGGGGCCTACGATTTTGTTCCAAAACCGTTTGATGTAAATGAACTTAAGATAACCATTGCTAAAGCCCTTGATCTTAAGACCTTAAATCATGAAAAAAAGGCTATTCATGACGAAATGAAGGATAACCTGCATTTTGGGGTAATTATTGGTAACCATCCTAAAATGTTGCGTATATACGACATGATCCGTCAGGTCGCAAGCACAAAAACAAATATCCTTATTACCGGGGAAAGCGGAACAGGCAAGGAGTCTATTGCAAGGGCCATACATGAACAGAGTGATCGTTCTGATAAGCCGTTTGAAGTTGTCACTTGCGGCAGCATTCCTGAATCATTGATTGAAAGTGAACTTTTTGGACACAAAAAAGGTTCTTTCACAGGAGCAACAAGTGATAAAAAGGGTCTTTTTGAAATTGCACATACAGGAACGATCTTTCTTGATGAAATTGGTGAACTGAGTCATCCTGTACAGGTAAAGCTTCTAAGAGCTGTCCAGGAGAGGGTGTTCAGACCGGTTGGTGAAACTAATGATATTTCAGTTGATATCAGAATTGTATCAGCAACCAACAAACACCTTGATGAGGAGGTAATTGAAGGCCGCTTCAGGGAGGATTTGTTTTACCGTTTAAATGTTATCGAAATTAAGGTTCCCCCGTTGAGGGAAAGGAAAAGTGATCTCAGGGCTCTTGCACAGTATTTTCTTGAAATATACTCAAAGGAAATGGGTAAAAAGATTTCGAAAATATCTTCATATGCAATAGATTTATTAAATAATTATGAATTCCCGGGAAATATTCGTGAACTCGAAAATATGATACAAAGAAGTGTTGCTTTATCTGCAACAAATATTATTCTGCCTGAAAGTCTTTCCATTTCAAACTATAAACGAAGATGGGTAGAAGGAATAAACGAGAAGCGATTTAATATTGATGATGTTACTAATGGTGTTCTGCTGGATGATATTTTACGGGAAATTGAGATTGCTTATTTAAAGAAAGCCCTGGAATATAATAACGGTAACAAAAATAAGGCCGCAAAGCAGGTGGGTATAAGTTTTCGTTCCATGCGTTATCGATTGGAAAAACTTGGCATTGAATAGAAAATAATTAACCGGATAGCATTAATAATAGTTATTACGAGTTAATAAACCCTTAAGGCAGGTGACAATTTTTGTCAAATTTTTACAGATTTTGTTATGTAAGCATTTTATAATTGAGTAAAAACAGTGTTTACTATTCCCGCATATTTTTTTATTTGTTATAAATACAACATTGTAGAAAGATTTTTTCTGCAATTATATTTCGTGGCATTATTATTGCTCATTGTTACTACAATTAGTTATTTTGTCTTGACATATGAAAAATAAAAGTTAATTCTAACGAAGTTTTAAAGTCGGTGATAAAATACTAAGTTCAGATTTTTATATTTTCCGGTCATAACAGTAGTATTTATCAACTATAAAAAGGAGGAATAAAATGTTTAGAAAGAATGAAAAAGGTTTTACATTGATTGAGCTCATGATCGTTATTGCAATCATCGGTATTCTGTCTGCAATTGCTATCCCCAACTTTTTAAGCTATCAGAAAAAAGCTTATAACTCAGCTGCGGAATCTGCTGCGAAAAACTTTGCAACTGCTGCTCTTTCTTATGTTTCCGATGCAAGAAGGACATTACCTAAAACTGTTACCGGGGACACTTCTGAGATGGAAGGATTTATTAAAGATACTAATGTAACATATTCAGGATCATTCATTGTTAATTCTGCCGGTGTAGCTTCATCAACTTTAACGACATACCATTTAAAGGGTAACAAAACATATTCAGTGAACGGGCAGGGTCAGGTTAATTTAAACTAGAAGAACCATAGATTTATAATTATTCAGATATAAATACAAAAAGGGAGCAAAATATGCTCCCTTTTTATTTTTAGTGGTTTTCAAAATAACTTTTCGATTACAATTAAGAGAAAAATAAAGTATATAACTTATATGGTAACCTTTTTACTTAGCCACCGGTTATACTTTTTACGAGTTCATCATTTTTAATTATACAAATTTAATTATACAAATATTGAAATTAGAATCAGGAGTATATGTACAATAATAAAAGGCTTGTCGTTGTGATGCCTGCATATAATGCAGAAAAAACATTAATTCAAACCTATAATGAGGTTATGGAACAGGGTTGTGTTGATCACATAATTGTTGTTGATGATGCCAGCAATGACAGGACCATTGATATTGCAAAAAATCTGGATAATGTCAAGGTTTTCAGTCATGAAAAAAACCTTGGTTATGGAGGGAATCAGAAAACCTGTTACAGGCTGGCTTTGGAATCAGGTGCGGACATTATAATTATGGTTCATCCCGATTACCAGTATACTCCTAAACTTATACCGGCCATGGCTTCCCTTATTGGAAATGAACTCTATCATTGCGTGCTTGGCTCCCGTATTCTCGGAGGTTATGCATTAAAAGGGGGAATGCCGCTATGGAAATATACAGCAAATAGGTTTCTGACTTTTGTGGAAAATATATTTCTCGGGGCCAAGCTTTCCGAGTATCATACCGGATACAGAGCTTTTTCAAGGGAACTACTTGAAAAAATACCTTTTGAGAAACATAATTCTGATGATTTTGTTTTCGATAATCAGATGATTGCCCAGATTTTGTGGTCAGGATATGTTATAGCAGAAGTAAGCTGTCCTACCAGATATTTTCCTGAAGCATCCTCAATTAATTTTATGCGCAGTATTAAATATGGCTTTGGATGCCTGCAAACCGGAATAGAATATCGTCTTTCAAAAATGAATATGATTAAATCCAAACTATTTCAATAAATTTTATGACCTTACAAATCCAGCTATAGCTGGACTATTGTGTTATATCGATTGATCATAAGTTCGACATACTGCATGTTGACTTCAATCCTGGTCAGCCACTATACTCTGGTATATGTTCCCCACACCGGGACTACTTAGCCATCGAATATACTTTTTACGAGTTTATCATCAAATTTAGATATCAATCTTTAATATGGATATAATATACTCCAGCTCAGACTCCATGATTAAAAGTAAATTAATAATTTGTATAGTATTAATGTTATTAATCCTGGTAGCTTACCTACCGTTACTGGATAATAGTTTTATAACGGTTTTTGATGATAATTTATATGTTACCGGAAATAATTATGTCAGGTCGGGTATTTCAGTTATTGGCTTCACATGGGCATTTACAACACATCATGCTACCAACTGGCACCCCATTACATGGTTTTCACATATGCTTGATTGTGAACTATACGGAATGGACCCAAGAGGTCATCACTGGACTAGTTTACTGATACATATAGTAAATACATTGCTTTTATTTTTTGTACTTTCCCGTATGACAAAAGCACTATGGCAGAGTGCATTTGTTGCAGTTCTTTTTGCATTGCATCCACTTCATGTTGAGTCGGTGGCCTGGATATCCGAACGTAAGGATGTTTTATGTACTTTTTTTGGCATTTTGGCAATAGGTTCGTATTACCATTATATAAAGGAAAAGAAGTATATTTATTATTTCTTTGTTTTTTTATTTCTCTGTCTTGGTTTGATGGCAAAGCCGATGCTTGTGACTTTACCTTTTGTTTTGATCTTGCTTGATTACTGGCCCTTAGGGCGTTTTTCAGACATTTATATGGGGAAAAATGTTAGTAAAAAACAAAAGATAAAGGAGGTTCTCAGCCTTTTCACTGAAAAAATACCGCTTCTTATTCCTGTGATTATATCATGTGCTGTGACATATATCGCTCAACATAGCGGCGGTGCAGTTAAAGCCATAGATCAATTACCAATCTCGATACGCATTGGAAATGCTTTCATTTCTTATGTAAGTTATGCAGTAAAGACGGTATGGCCCCACAATCTTGCCATATATTATCCTCACCCTGGCAATGATCTGTTATCTACAAAGGTTTTACTTTCAGCAGTGTTTATAACCTGCTCATTGATTCTGGCAATTCGTTTATCAAGACAATATAAATATATTATTACAGGGTTGCTATGGTATCTGGGAACGCTTGTACCTGTCATCGGTATTGTACAGGTGGGAGAACAGGGAATGGCTGACAGGTATACTTATATCCCGCTTATCGGTCTTTTTATAATCTTTTCCTGGGGTGTTGCAGATTTAATGAAAAAATACAGGTTTAAAAGAATAGTCTTGTTTAGCTCTGCAGTATTGATTGTATCCTGTTTAACAATTTTGACTTTTTCCCAGGTAAAACACTGGAGAAACAGCATTTCTTTATTTAAACATGCCGTTGCAGTAACTGAAAATAATTGGATGGCACGATTTTGTCTGGCCGCGGCGTATCATGAAAAGGAGATGTATGAAAAGGAAATTTATTATTATAAGGAAATATTAAAAAATAACCCGGAAGATTATAAAGTATTACTTAATATGGGGAATTTATTTTACTGTCAGGGTAATTATAATAAGGCTTTACTTTATTATAATAAGGCTTTGAAGTCAAATATTGAAAATAGTAAACCTCATAACAATATTGGAAATGTTTATATGGCCTTAGATAAGGAAGATAAGGCTTTTTCTCATTATAAAAAGGCACTGAAGATTAATCCGCAATATGTAGCTGCGCATGAAAATTTTGGCCGTCTGTTATTACGTAGAAATAATAAGCAGGAGGCAATGTTGCATTTTATTGAAGTTATAAAGAATGATCCTTATAATGCACCATGCTTTAATCAAATCGGAGTATTATTTACGGAAAAAGGGTTATATTCTAAAGCTAAAATATTTTTCTCAAGGGCTGTTGAAATAGACTCAGGATACATTAAGGCCCGAAATAATCTTACCCGATTGAATGAAATGAAAGTGAAGCACTGATAATAATAAAAGCACTTCAGCTCATTCCTGATAGTAAAGAAGCATTTAATAATCTTGCTGTTGCTAAAAGAGCGGGCATTAAAATCAATGAACAAAAATATATCAAATAACATCGCTTTTTTTTTATTAAGTATAGTAATTGCGGTATTTTTATTAATTGAGATAATCTTCAATATTACACCCCCCATCTCAAGAGATGCTCTTATACATCACCTTGCCATACCGAAACTCTGGTTGTTGAATGGAGGATTTGTAAATGTTCCCTGGGCGGAGTTTACTTACAATCCTATGAATATAAATCTTCTTTATCTTGTATGTCTTTATTTCAATAATGATATTTTACCCAAGTTTATTCATTTTGCATTCGGCCTGGGTACGGGACTTATGATTTATTTATACCTACTTTTCAAGCTGGGGCGTAATTGGGGAATTCTTGGTCTGGCGGTTTTTTTAACCACACCCATAGTCGTATGGCTTTGTACTTCTGCATATGTTGATCTGGGGATGACGTTCTTTACTACCTGCAGTGTTCTCTTATTTATCAAATGGCGGGATTCGGAATACGGACATTTCAAATGGCTTGTTTATTCTTCGTTATGCATGGGGATAGCAGTCGGATCAAAATATAATGCTTTAATCGTATGGGTATTTTTAAATCTAATCATAGTTCAAAGTCATGCCCATGATACAAAAAGACAATTGAGTTCCTTGAAATATGGGGCCGTTTTTTTTATTATAACTATAATTGTGGCCTCACCGTGGTTTATCAAGAACTATATCCTTACAGGCAACCCATTTTATCCTTTATTTGATAGTTTTTTTAAACTTATTCATGAGCAGCCTGTTCAGGAGTTAATAAGTAATTCTTTAGTCGAGAAAAAAACAGATGGTCCGATAGGTTTTTTTCGCATGCGGGAAGTAATGTATGGAGAAACGTTGTTGGAGACCCTTTTAATACCTTTGCGGATGTTCTTTCAGGGTGATGATAACAGCTATAGATATTTTCAAGGCGTTCTCAATCCAATACTTATTTTATTTGCTCCATTTATTCTCCTGAACAGGGAATATATTAGAGACAAGCTTTATTTCGCAGGCTTTTGTATCTTCTTTATATTCATTTCATATTTTACAACTTTAAAGCAGGTTAGATATATTTTACCTGTTATTCCTTTTCTTGTGATCCTTTCAGTATTTGGAATAAAAAACCTTATGGAGATTTTGAATAAGGATTCTCTGCTTTACTTCAAAGAGATGAAAAGCAGAACAGCAAATCTTTTTAAGGTCTTATTGTATGTGGTTATTGTATCTTTGTTTATGCAGAATATTTTATATCTTAAAAAGAGAATTGATATTATTAAACCATTTTCATATCTTTTAAAGGATGAAAACAGGGAAGAGTTTTTAAAAAGAAATTTAAAATATTATTATGCAGTAGAATATGTGAATACAAAGCTTCCTGTTGATTCAAAAATATTTCTTATGTTTCTTGGCAGAAGGAGTTATTACCTGGACAGACCATTCAGGCATGAACCTTCTTTCGGAAGAAGTACATTAAGCAACCTGGTAGATAAATCGAAAGATATTGAAGGTTTTAAGAAGGCGACCCGATCAATCGGTACAACGCATATCTTGATGAGAAATGCTCTTGCTGATAAATACCTCCATGATATGTATCCAAAAGAGCATATCACCAGGCTCATGGATAAGATAAGGAATAACTGGAAGCTTGTATATCAAGGCGAGGGATATTCAGTATTTGACATTCAAATCAAATAGTGTTCATCGAGTCCCGCCAAAGCGGGATGACCCTGAACTTTGTTTTCGCGATTTTGAAATCCTCGAAATAGCTCTCTATTCCTGTAGTTTCAAAATCACTCAGGCCTTACTCCGAATCAAAATCTGCCCTTTCCGGACGGACACTAAATAGAACTTCAAGCTCCATCTGCATTGTTGAGATGATTTATAGCCTATTGAAGAAGTGAATAAAAAAGGTAGTCTGTGAAAAAGGGAATATTTGTTGCGCCTTGTCAAAAGTGTGTGTTATTTGATGTGAATCACCTTATAATAATATATTAGAATATAATTAATTTGAGCTTAATATAAAATATGAATAACTTAAAAGTTTCTGTTATCATTCCGGCATATAATGAAGGGCCTGTTATTGGTGGCCTTGTTTCAGAGGTAAGTGAATTATATCCTGATTTTGAAATAATAGTTATTAATGACGGATCTCATGATGATACCGCCTCTGCTGCAGAAAATGCAGGTGCCAAAGTATACAGCCATCCATATAATATAGGTAATGGTGCTGCTATTAAAACAGGTATACGGGTTGCTTCAGGAGACATACTTGTTTTTATGGATGGTGACGGCCAGCATGAGCCTAAAAACATCTCATTGCTACTGAAATATTTTCCCGATCATGATATGACAATCGGTTCCAGGTCATTAAAAGGTCATGCTTCCCCATGGCGGGCTGCAGGCAACAGGGTTTTTGACCTGTTGGCCTCTTATGTTGCAAACTTCAAAGTAGAAGATCTTACTTCCGGATTTCGAGCAGTTAAGGCCGATGTGGCAAAGAAATTTCTATATCTTCTTCCCAATACATATTCATATCCTACGACCCTGACTTTAGGTGCTCTCAGGAGTGGTAGAAGTGTGAAATATATTCCGGTCAATATATTAAAAAGAAAAGAGGGACAAAGCGATATAAAGGTAATTAAAGACGGTGTAAGGTTCTTTATGATTATAACAAAAATCTGTACCCTGTATTCACCTTTAAGAATATTTCTTCCTGTCAGTTTCCTGATGTTTATTTTAGGTGTTGGTAATTATTTTTATACATTTCTGACCCAGGGACGCTTTACCAATATGAGTGCTCTCCTGATAATTTCATGTATAATCATATTTATGATGGGGCTTATATCAGAACAGATCTGCCAGATGAGATATGAAAGGCGCGGAGGGGACAGAAATTTAATTAATCATGATTTACATGAGATTGATAAAGACAGTATTTAAAAAATAATCAGCTTGTAACTTATCCGGCCGACTGCCTTGATTATTCTCATCTATCGTAACTTTCAGCTATTCCTTTTAACCACGCGCTGAGATCTTTGAAACCAAGTCCTTCAAATTAAACAAATTCTACCCTTATACCTTTCGGCTTTTTCCAGTGCTGAAGCAACTTTAAAACAGGGCATTGACGGACAAGAGAAAATTTGTCTCCTACTCATCAAATACTTTTCGGAATTCAGCCGATCTGATTGAATCCCTGAGAATATCATCCTCAGTTTCAAGGCAGTTTGCCAGGTCTTTTTTGCTTATATTAACAAGTTTTTTTATACCGGATAGTAAATATACTGAAGGTTGAGAAAAGTCTCGTGCTACTGATAAGGCAACTTCATTAAGATTACCCGGAGGAACTACTTTGTCAACAATGCCCATTGACATTGCTTCCTGAGCAGATATATCTTTGCCTGAAAGAATATATTCAATGGTTTTACCCGGACCAAGAATATTTGAAAGGAAAAAGACACCGCCCCCTTTCGGCACAAGACCGAGCTTCATGCTGGGATTCTGAAAAACCGTATCTTCACCCACAATCCGGTAATCACATGCGAGGCTTATATTTAAAAAAGGAGGTATTATATTCCCGCTGTCTGCATGAATGATGATTTTATTAAAACTTGTAAACCTTAAAATAACCTGATTGATAGCATTAAACAAACGTTCAAAGCTATTGACGCTCGATCCTGATGTTACTATATGTTTATAAAATTCAAGATATTCGTCATGTTCCATTTTCTGTGATGAGCCGATAATAAGCACGATTTTTACAGAATCATCTTTTTCAACAAGCCGAAGATATTCAAAAAGGGATTCTTTTACATTCAGATCCAGCAAGTGAATAATAGGTGTTTCTCCAAAATTCAGAATTACAATATCATCAACACGTTTTCCTGAAAAGAATTCAAAATTCAAATCAAGATTTAATCCCTCTTTCATGTCATTCCCCCTTTATTCTTAAACATATTTACTTCAAGTTCCTATTATACACTGAATATCTCTTGTATTTCTTATGAATATTTTTGTATCTAAAAAGAATGGAATATGTATTTATCCTCAAACTCAAAAAGCTTTTCTGAGATCAGTTCTAAACAGATTTAAAAACCGGGTTCAAATCTGTCGGGCTTTAATTCGAGATCAATTATGAATACATTTAAAATATAATCCAAAGAAATTAATCATCTTCTCCCGTGATGAGATGAAACAATGGGAAATGGCTAAGCTGTTCGAGGGAGA
>JABHLN010000049.1 GCA_018693105.1 Desulfobacterales bacterium
ATCTAACAATTTATTTTTATTTTGAATAGCTTAATAAGTAATTCTTTTTGAGAATCTTAAAGGTATTTCACTTAAAATTTTTGCTATCTTTTTTCCGGAATTCCCATTACCGTAAATGGTTGTTGATTTTATTTAGAAGTACTATTTACCCTTCAAAGCAATAGATATTGATGATGAAGTATTAATATTTGATTATCAATTATGTTTCTGGAAAAATCATAAAATTTGTTATTTTGAGACAAATCAGTTAAAATAAACTATTTATTTTTATGTCAGGCTGTAAGTGACTGCATGATGCTTGGGACTTTGATCGATATCCATGAGATTATGAAAAGGAGATAACAATGGGCATTGATAGAATTCATGAGGAGGATGGAGTTGTCACTGTGACATTAAACAGAGGTAAAGTTAATGCGCTTACCGGAGTTGTAGTTGAGGAAATGCACAAGACCCTGTCTGACCTTGAGCATGATACTACCGTAAGAGCAGTAATACTTACCGGGCATGGTAATTTTTTCTCATTCGGATTTGATATACCTGAATTCCTTTCTTATTCAAAAGAAGAGTTTACCAAATATCTCATCAAATTCACAAATCTTTATACCTACATGTTCTTGTATCCCAAGCCAATAATAGCAGCTCTTAACGGTCATACAATTGCAGGCGGATGCATGTTGGCATTGGCCTGTGATTACAGAATTATGGTGTCTGAAAAAGCCAAAATTTCATTGAATGAAATCAGTTTTGGTTCGTCGGTTTTTGCCGGCAGTGCAGAAATGTTGCGATTTTGTGTCGGTAGTCAAAAGGCTGCACAGATTCTTTACTCAGGCGCTCTGTATACTGCTGATGAAGCAAAGGAGCTTGGGCTGGTTGACGATGTCAGACCCGGTGAGGAGCTTCTTGATGAAGTTACCAGATTAGCTTCGGATTTAAGTAACATGAATTATCCTGCCTTCAGGAGTATTAAATTTCATCTGCGCAAGCCTGTCGCAGATGAAATGAGGCTGAAAGAAAAAGAGTCTATAAAAGAATTTGTCGATATATGGTATTCGGATTCCACATGGGAAAAACTCAAAGATATAAAAATATACTGAAGCCGAATATATGAGATCTGTTTTATGTATTCAGCTGGATATCCTTGCCCTCTCGTACCCGTTTCATATTCCTTACAGCACACATTTTTCCGCACATACTGCAGCTGTCCTCATGTTCCGGTACTGACTCCATACGGTATTTTCTTGCTTTTTCAGGGTCAATGGAAAGTTCAAACATCTTTTCCCAGTTAAGATCAGCTCTTGCCCTGCTCATGTCATCATCCCATTTTCTTGCACCAGGCAGCCCATTTGCAAGGTCTGCTGCATGGGCAGCTATTCTTGAAGCTATGATTCCTTCTTTCATGTCTTCAAGATTGGGTAACCGTAAATGTTCTGCAGGTGTTACATAACAGAGGAAATCAGCACCGTTTGCAGCTGCAATTGCTCCTCCTATTGCACTTGTTATGTGATCATAGCCGGGTGCTACATCTGTAACAAGCGGGCCTAGTACATAAAATGGTGCTCCGTGGCAAAGCTTTTTCTCCAGCATCATATTGCCTGCAATTTCATTCAGTGTCATGTGGCCGGGGCCTTCAATCATGACCTGAACATTTCTCTCCCATGCTGTTTTTGTCAGTTCACCAAGGACTATAAGTTCTTCTATCTGACAGGAATCTGTTGAATCATGTATGCTTCCCGGACGGCAGCTGTCGCCAAGGCTAAGGGCCATGTCATACTTCACGCATATATCAAGGAGCCTGTCATAGTGTTCATAAAAAGGATTTTCACAATTGTTCAATTTCATCCAGGAATACAGAAGTGAGCCTCCCCGGGATACTATACTCATAAGGCGTTCGTTTTTATCAATCTTTTCTGCTGTAGCGATATTTAGGCCTGCATGAATGGTCGCAAAATCAACACCATCTGCCGCATGTTTTTCAACTACTTCAAAAAATTCATCCACTGTTATTTCATTTAAATTTTTTTCATAAAATCCTACAGCATCATAAATAGGTACAGTTCCTATCATAGCCGGGGAAAGCTCAATCAGTCTTTTCCTGAATTCACTGGTCTTCCCGTAACAACTCAGGTCCATGATCGCTTCCGCCTTAAGGGCAAGTGCATGTTCAACTTTTTCCATTTCAAGATCAATGTTACAACAGTCCTTTGAAATGCCGAGATTCACATTTATTTTCGTACGCATACCTTCCCCGATACCTTCAGGATCAAGGTTGACATGGTTCTTGTTAGCCGGGATAATCGCTTTCCCTTCTGCGATAAGTATACGGAGTTTATTCACATCCATATTCTCTTTTACTGCTACTATTTCCATTTCTTTTGTGATTATTTCTTTTCTCGCAGCATCCATCTGGGTTGTATAATCCATAATATTATCCCTTTGTTTTTTTTATTTTTTTTCGAACATTTTCGATTTTCTTTATTATATTTTCAGCGCTTACAATATCGCTGATCATGGCAAAGTATTTTGCTCCGTGGCTCACTACTTCTGAAACATTATCTTCACTTATGCCGCCAATGGCAACAAAAGGAATATCAACATTACCTGCAACATAATCCAGGTAATTAAGACCTACGGGGTCGCAGGTATCTTTTTTTGTATCGGTTTTAAAGACCGGTCCGGCGCCGATATAATCAGCCCCACGATTGACAGCATCTTCTGCCTGTTCCGGTGATTCGGTTGAAAGTCCGATAGTCATTCCATCACCGACAAGTTTTCTAACCTCTTCTATAGGCATATCATCCTGACCTATATGGACACCGTCCGCACATACGGTAATTGCAAGATCTACGTGATCATTTACAATGAAAAAAACACCTGATTCCTGTGTTTGCTGCCTGATATCCCTGCATTCTGCAAGCATCTCCTGCATAGGTTTTTCTTTCTCACGGTACTGGACTATTTTAACCCCTGCTTTGATCATCTCACTTACAACTTCACTATTGCTCCTGCCGTTTGAAAGACCATTGTCTGTGATGCAGTAAAGTTCCGTATCGGGCAGTTTCTTTCGGGCTATTTTATTTAGTAGTGTGAAATATGTTTTTTCTTCTGAATAAATATTGAACCTGCAAATCTCATAAACTTTAGACATATCATAATAATCTTCGATCTTAAGGGTTTCCTCAATAACTCTTAGACCTTCCTGAACGCGTTTGAAATTAGCGGAAACAAGATCCTGGAGTTGCTTTTTATCGTCCAGATCAGTTTTTTTTGAAATATCAAGCCCTGTGTCATGAGTAGAATTCCTATGGCCAATGAGCTGCGGCTGAAGATCCTTTACAGTTTTTCTTACTGTATGGCGAATATTTTTGAGATTTTCCGTTATATCAGAATCATCAAACACAAACCTTGCAACATCTTCAAGTACCCGTATACCCTCTGATATTCGGTTAATATTTGCATCTATTACACGGTATGTTTTTTTCAATATTATCATTCCTGCAAAAAAGTATAAAAAAAAGCCTACCCGAAGGTAAGCTTTAGTTATTAACGATAATAATTAGTCGCTTCCCTACGGCAGGATAAACTGCATCAGGTTCAAAGGGTTGGAACTTGATTCCATCTCAGCCTGTACCGGCACCCCCAGCATATATCTGTTCTTATACTATGAACTTATTAATTTTGCAAAGTTATTCCCTGATGAACTCGCAAAATCGATGGCTAAGTAAAAATCTTCACATACAAGGCATAGTTTTTGGTCAGGCGTGAAGGCATACATGCAGTATGTCAAATACCTGGCCAAAGGCTATAACATAGTAGATGGAAAATTTTTACGACGCCATTATTCCTTGAAGACTTCCATCTTGACAGGCAGCCACCATGTGAAACCGAATAGTATTGTGTAAATAACGGTTTTCCAGATCGGGATACCTGCCTTTTTACATACTGGAATTGACATTGCCAATTCTAGCGGATGTAAAACAAGAAAGCTCCAGAAAATTATAAGTGAGGTTATTCTTACAGAAGGATTTTCAAAAGGGCATAAAAGTCCTGAGATTCCAAAGATCCATGCACCGACGCTACCAGCCATATTTCCATACCAGAAAGCTTTGCTTTTTAACATATTCCCTCCTTAGTTTGTTGTACTCAAGTTTCAATATTATAGATTTGACTCACTTATCATGATTCATTGTTAATCAACTTGTAGTTACTTCATTCTTGCAAGAATGTTTACAGGTAAAAGCTTTATTAAAAAACTGAATATATTCCATGGGAACACAGGAACAGTTGAAGATTTCACTTTTTTTTCTATCATTGATGCTATAAGTTTTGCACCCTTTTCAACCGGAATAAGAAAGGGCCTTGTAGGCAGCATATTGTTTAAAGGGGTATCAATAAACCCCGGATGCAATATTGTAACATCAATATTTTTGAAATAAACTTCAGCTCTCAAAGCTTCAAAATATAGCGAAAGACCTGCCTTTGATGTACTGTATGCTGAACTTCCAGGCATTCCCCTTAAACCGGCTACAGAAGAAATACCTACAATGTGTCCGGAGCCTTTTTCAAGGAAATATGAAACAGCCGCGTCTACTGTAGCCATTGCCCCTGTTAAATTGGTTTCTATTGTGCGGGCAGAATTAACAAACTTTCCTTTTCCGATGTTTTCGCTTCTGGCAACGCCTGCATTTGCAACAACTATATCAAGTCCTTGAAGTTCGTCTACTGTTTTCTGCATAGCAGCAGGAACAGATTCATACTCTGCAACATCAAGCTGTATTGCAGTAAACTTCTGGTCGGGGTAGAGGCTGGAGAGCTCATCACGCATCTTTTCCAATATTTCAATGCGCCTTGCAGCAAGGCCTACTGAATATCCTCTTCGGGCCATTTCATAAGAAAGGGCATAGCCTATTCCGGATGATGCGCCTGTAATAAGAATTGATTTTCCCATATTTATATTCTCCAATTCGCTTTTTACGAGTTCATCAATATTGTTCCTGATACTGAATTATTATCAATAAGCCTGTCAATACTTATATCTGTAATAGTGTTTTTAAAGCAGTCAGGGCCATCTGAAAGTACAGAAATATAATTTGATGTTATCCCTTTTAATAATCCTGTTTTATCATCTCTCTTTTCTTCGAGAAGAACTTTGTGGGTTTTACCGATAGACTCTTCACAAAATGCACGTTTCTTCTTTATGCCGAGTTCGCGCATCTTTTTGCATCGTGCTTTTACTACGCGGGTGTCAACCCTGTCGGAGTATTTTTCTGCAGGGGTTCCTTTACGTGGTGAAAAAGGAAATACATGAAGGTATGTGACAGGTAATTCCTTGATCAGAGAAAATGTGTTTTCAAATTCTTTTTCGGTTTCCCCTGGAAATCCAATAAGGGTGTCTACACCTATGGCGGCATCAGGAATTGATTTGCTTATTTTCAGAATCATTTCTCTGAATTTATTTGAAGTATATGGCCTGTTCATTCTTTTTAGAATATTATCACTACCGCTTTGTAAAGGAACATGAAAATGATTGCATATTTTATCTGACTCTGCGACCAGTTCTATTATCTCATTATTCAGCTCATGAGGTTCAATTGAACTAAGTCTTATACGTTCAATAGTTGTTGATTTGTCAATACGGTCAAGCAGTTTAAAAAGGCTCGTTTCAGGTGTAAGGTCTAAACCGTAGCAGCCCAGGTGGATTCCTGTGAGAACCGTTTCTTTGTATCCGGCTTTATCAAGGGTTTTAATATTGTTTAACACCTCTTCAAGAGGCATGCTGCGGCTTCTACCCCTTGAATAAGGGACAATACAGTATGTGCAAAAAGAATTACAGCCATCCTGAATTTTTAAAAAGGGTCTGGTACGAATTCCTGAAACATTGACCGGTATACGATTGAACGGTTCTTCTTTTCCCATTTCATTTCTTATCAAAACAGGAGAAGACATGTTTTTGTGTTTTTCCCCGGACAGGGCAAGCTCTGGTATTAAGCTCTTACTTGACTGGCCTATTATGTAGTGAACCCCTTTTATTTTTTTTATTTCATCAGTTTCGGTCTGTGCATAACATCCGGTAACAACAATTCGAGCATTAGGGTTTGCTTTAATAGCTTTTCGGATCGCCTGCCTTGACTGCATGGAAGCCTTTCCTGTCACAGTACATGTATTAATAATACAAATATCCGCTTCGGCCTCATTGCGAGTCTGGTCAGAGTCTGCATCTTTTAATATATGTGCTATGGCCTCGGATTCAGCCTGATTTACCTTGCATCCTAATGTTGTAATGAAATATTTCATAATAAAAGATATAATTTTTTAGCTTTTTATCCATCCACCGCCAATAACTTCGTCGCCTGTGTAAAACACTGCCCCCTGTCCGGGAGTAATAGCAGCCTGGGGTGTTGAAAACTTAATGTCGGCACTGGTATCGGATATATGAGTGATGATCGATTCAACAGGCATATGGCTGTATCGAATGCGGGTTGATACCTTGATTGTTCTTTCAGGCGGTTTGTTTATCCAGTTTATACCGGTTACCCTGCATTCTGTTTTAAACAGGTCGTTTTTAAATCCGACCACGAGCCTGTTTCCGGCTACATCTATTTTGATTACGTAATATGGTTCTGATGCCGGGCAGTTTATGCCGCGGCGTTGGCCAATTGTAAACAGGTGAAGTCCTTTGTGGTTTCCAATAACATCTCCATGTATATTTTCAATAAGTCCCGGGGCCTGTTCAAAATCAGACTGATGAGAAAGAAATTCTCCATAGGTTTTTCCGGTTATAAAACATATATCCTGACTTTCCTGTTTCATAATCGGTTCCAGGCCTTTCTTTTCAGCGAATTTAATAACTTCTGATTTTTTCATCTCTCCTAATGGAAAGCATGCCCTGGATAGTTTTTTCTGGGACAGGAAGGAAAGAAAATAAGATTGATCTTTTGAAGGATCAACACCTTTTAACAAATGATAAATTCCTGAATCATCCTTTTTTATTCTTGCATAATGGCCTGTGGCAAGAGAAGTGGCCCCTGATTCTTCAGCATATTTAAGAACGGCTCCGAATTTTATCGTGGGGTTACATACAAGACATGGATTGGGAGTATTGCCTTCGAAGTATGATTTTGTGAAATAATCAACTATTTTTGTTTTGAATTCATTACGACAGTCAAGAATTTTGATTTCTATCCCGAGTTGCTTCTCAATGTGAGAGAATTTTTCTGCCGCAAGAACTATGCTTTTATCATCAGTGGTGAAGGTGCTGCTTTCATGTGAATCTTTTTCAAAACCTGTGATAAAATGTACGCCAAATATATTATGACCCTGTTTTTTAAGAAGATATGCGGCTACGAGAGAATCGATACCTCCGCTGATAGCAATGGCTGTTGTCTGGTTCATTTTAAAAAAAGGTTTCTGTTGTCGGTAAGATACCCATTGATCTGGTTGGACAGGCAGGAACACACATTGCACAAACACTACACTTTTTCTGGTCGAAATTAACTGCCATATCCGGGCGTTCTATGGAAAGAGCGCCTGTTGGACATACGGCAGTACATGCTCCGCAATGCATACATCTGTCATTATCCCGATTGACTTCCTGGGAGGCATTCTGAACATTTACTCCCTGTTCTTTGAGGTATGATACTCCCAGGTTGAAGTTCTTTTTTGTTCCGGTCAATTCAAGAACCATGACACCTTCTCTTCTTGGAAGAACTGAAGCTTTAAGGATATTGAATGTAAGACCATAATCCTTTGCAAGATAACATACCAGTGGTTTCTGGACCTCAGTATTTGGAAAACGAAGTATTAATATTTTAGAGTACAATTATAACTCCTTACATTTATCATGTTGAGGTTGAATATTATAACAATCACTGGCAATACAAGATAGTATACCAAATGTCAAAATCAGTTATTTTGTTTGTATTTTTTCATCTTAATCATTTTTTAAGATAGCATAAATATTGCGTATTTTGCAAATGTTTACTATAGTTTCAAAAAAAACTAATTTTAAGCAGGGTTGATTTTTTTATTATAAGAAGGTTAATGGAAAATAGTTTTTATCCCGATTTGCCTGTCTATGGAACAGGTTTTTACACATATTTGGTATAAGTTTTATTTCCACTGCCACAAGGAGCCTGAAAGCTTATGAATCGTTTTGCTTATCTTACAACAGGTCTTTTTATAAAAGCTTTTTCCGATCTTTCAAAGACCAGGATACGAATATTTGATGAAGAAAATATCCCCGAAGGTTCAATTATATACGTGATTAATCACTTTACAAGGATTGAGACACTCTTTTTACCATATTATATTAACCAGCTGACAGACATACCGGTTTGGTCACTTGCCGATTACCAGCTTTTCAGTGGTGGGCTTGGATCATTCCTTGACAAAGTCGGCGCTGTATCAACCAAGGATCCCGATAGAGATATTCTAATTGTAAAGACTCTTCTGACAGGTGAAGCTTCATGGATAATATTTCCTGAAGGATTGATGGTAAAAAACAAAAAAATATATGAAAAGGGACGATTTATGTTGTCGTATGCAGGCGGGAAGCATCCCCCGCATACCGGTGCGGCTACGCTTGGCCTCAGGACTGAGTTTTACAGAGAAAGACTCCGGAGGATAAAAGACAGTAACCCCGAAGAGACAAAGCGTCTTATGGAACTTTATCAGATAGAGTCACTGGACCAGGTATTTGATAAAAGTACATATATAGTTCCGGTTAATTTGACGTACTATCCAATAAGGGCCAGAGAAAATATAATATTAGATCTTGCCAACAAGTATGTTGAAGATATCCCAGACCGTATGGTTGAGGAAATTATGACGGAGGGTACCATGCTTCTGGCCGGGGTTGACATAAACATCAGGTTCGGGAAGCCGATCAGAATAAAAGATTTCATGACAAGCCCTGTTATTGAAAGAGATATATCATCAGAAAAGATTATCAGGTTTGATGATCCTATTTCTTCAAAACGGAGTTTAAAGATTAATGCTTTAAAAATAATGCAGCAATATATGACTCAAATATATAGTATGACAACTATTAACCATGATCATTTATTTGCTTCTTTTCTAAGAATGATGCCTAGAAAGAAAATTCATGAGGATGATTTAAAGAGAAGGGTTTTTCTTGCTATCAATATGAATACAGGTAAGGAGGGTGTCTTTTTCCATAGGACTCTTTTAGAGGACCAGATTCATCTTTTAACTGATGATCATTTTGAAAAGTTTCAGAACTTTATCTCAATGGCTGTAGAAAAGGGTGTTGTGGAAAGGGATGGTAAAATTCTGATAAAGGATACTTCAAAATTCTCATCAATTTTTGATTTTCACAGTATAAGGGTTGAAAATCCGGTAAATGTTATTGCAAATGAGGTTGAGCCGTTGACCTCTCTACAGAAGAATATTAAAAGTCTGGCCGGTAAATTTGAACATACAATACGCCGCATGGTTGCTGATTTACTTATTAAAAAAGGGATTCAGGAATATAATGAAGACTACAATACCTATTATATAGAAGGTGAAACAAAAGATAAAGAAGTTGGCAAACCTTTTCTTATTAAAGGCCGATCAAGAAAAAAGGGCATCGTTCTTGTTCATGGTTATATGGCTTCGCCATTGGAGGTAAAGGAACTTGCCGTTTTTCTCGGCAAAAAAGGTTATTGGGTTTATGTTCCTCGACTAAAGGGGCATGGCACTTCTCCTGAAGACCTTTCCACTAGAAAATATGTAGAATGGGTGAAATCAGTAGAAGAAGGATATGCTATTATGAAAAACCTCTGTGAAGATGTTTTTATAGGCGGTTTTTCTACCGGTGCTGGACTGGCACTTGATCTTGGAACCCGGATAACCGATTTAAAAGGGATTATAGCCGTATCTCCCCCTATGAAACTGCACGACTTCTCCACAAGGTTTGTTCCTGCTGTTGATATGTGGAACAAGCTTATGAATATGGTCAATATTGATGCTGGTAAAAAGGAGTTTGTTGAGAATGATCCTGAAAACCCTCATATAAACTATCATCGTAATCCAATTTCCGGTTTGCGGGAACTTGAAAGGCTTATGGATTCACTTGAATCCAGATTACCTGATCTTAAGATACCAACAATAGTTATTCAGTCGGAAAGGGACCCTGTTGTTGATCCTGAAGGATCCAGAAAACTTTTTTCTCTTCTGGGGTCAGAAAACAAAAGGTATGTTCTAGTCAATATGGACAAGCACGGTATTCTACTTGGTGAAGGTGTCCATGAGGTTTATGAAATGATCTATGACTTTATTGATTGTCAGGGATAACAAGGCTGATAGATTCAAGATATTCCCTTAAACCGCTTAAAGCCAGGCTAAATATCTTTGCACCCGATATTATTACAAAGACATTATCTTCGTATCCGCATATTTCCGCAAACTTTGGTCCTATCATTGAGACAAGATCAGATGCAGGGTCGGAAACAGAATCAGGCTCAGGGCCGGATATTTTAGAGCTATGCTGTAGAACCTTTAGATACTGGTCGAGCCTTTTCTTTATAATCTCAAAATAATCTATCTCTTTTTCGATTGATGATATTGATAATGAAATATCTTTTGAAAGAAGGTTTATTAAGTTCCAGAACTCTGCCGCTAGTTTTTCTTTCTCAACACCTTCCGGCATAAAGTAAGAGATGCCCCAGCCGATACTAAGTATTTTTAGTAACTGCATTTCATACTCAACAGTAACAAGGCTGAATTCCGGGTTCTCTGGTAACTGTCCAAGGATCATTTTCAGATCATTTCGATCAGTTGAGAAGTCCACCAGGATTTTACCCGCCTCTTCAACACTTATTTTTTTTTTATCACTTGAAGCCATAATTTTATTGATATGCGTTTTCGAAACAGGTCACCTGAGAATCTTTTTCTGAACGATCTTATATTTTAAAAAAAGATTTGAGTCAATAATTTAAGTCTGAAAACCGATTCTGACGTTGAAACATGTACTTCTTTTTGAATAATATCTCTGCATCATTAGACAGAAAGTATTAATAGTATAAAACAGCAACAAATGAGTATCTTAGTGGTTCAGGTATTAATTTGAAAAAACGTTTCAGTTCTAATTTGTTTTAAAAAAAATTATAATGACCGTCGGGTCGGTTGGCAATAAGATGGCCTCTTGTTTTTTGTCTATAATATAAGAAAGGGGTATCAGGTTATAAAATATTGAAAATACAGAAATTTAATATACATATTTATAGCATGCCTTGACAAATATAATATATGTGTTAATTTAAATTGAATTTGTGGTCGGTAAAAACTTAGTTTTAAACTTTAAAATGGATTTGATTTTTCATGTCACCCAAAATAGTGGATAAGGAACTAAAAACAAGGGAAATTGCACAGGCCGCACTGGTGCTGTTTTCCCAGAAAGGATATGAAACTACAAATGTTGGACAGCTTGCGGAGATCGCAGGGATAGGTAAGGGCACTATCTATGAATATTTCCAAACAAAAGAAGACCTTTTTATAGCTTCCATTAATGAATGGATAGAACAGGATTTGACGCAGATGATTGCATTGGTTGATGAAAATGATGATCCTGTTATAAAGCTTTTTACATTTATTGAAGGAAGCATGGAGCTGCACCAGAATGAAGATTCCAGTAAAATAAGGCTCTTTATTGAATTCATCAAACACGCTGTCATGGAAGATGGAATTATTTATAAAAAGCGTAACCTGATAAAGGAAATGAAAAATCGCTGGGTAATGATGGTTGTAGACATTTTACTGCATGGAGTGTCAAAGGGTGTTTTTAAGCCTGAAATTGCCAGGGATGCAGAGAAGATAGCTGTCAACCTGTTGGCATACCTTGATGGTATAAGTATACGGGGACTTATTACAGAGGACGCAATGGAGAATGTTCCCCACACTGAATATTATATCGAGGGATTCTTTAAATCAATTCTTGCTGAACCCGATAAGTTTGGAATTTATATTAAAAATTTATAAAATAAATGAGATGGTTGTAATGATTATTAGAAAAATTATTATAATAGCTTTTTCCATGATGTTACTATGTAATGCCGATCTTTTTGCTGAAGAAACCGGTAGTGACTCATCCACAATGCCTGAGAAAGAGTACTCCTTACCGGATCTTTATTCTATAGCTCTTGAGCGTGCGGAAAGAGTAATCATTGCTGAACAGAATCTGTTTATCGCTAGAAAGTATAAAGACAAGGCTTTTGCTGTTCTTGTACCAAGAGTAACCGGTTTTGGGAATTACACCGAATACGATGAATCAACAGTCGCTCATCCCAGAAATTCAGCAATGTGGGGGGTGAGACTTGACCAGTCTTTTACTATGAACGGGAAGGAACTTCTGGCTTTTAAAATTGCAGAAAACAATATTGATAAGAACAGATATGATCTCGAGTCGGTTAAAGAAGAATATCTTTTCCAGGTTGCCTTCTCATTCTACGACCTTTGGAGGGCAAAAACCGGAGTGGAAATAGCCCTGGTTAATGTGGAGCGGCTTGAAAAATACAAGGAATCTGTTTTAATAAAACTTAAAATAGAGGAACTCACACAGACTGCATTGTTCAGAGCAGAAGCAGAACTTTCCGGAGCGAAAACAGATCTTGTGCGTGCAAAAAATAATCATAGACTCGCCAAGCGTGCTCTTGCAACTATCACAGGTCTCAAAGAAAAATTTAATACAAGAGATCCTGATTTGACTGTAGAAGAGTTTGCTTTAGAAGACCTTGAAAGACTCAAAAATGAAGCACTGAAAGAAAGACCTGAGATAAAGTCCCTTGATATTCAATCCAGGATTTCAGATTTTCAGGTACGATTGTCAAAAAGTGCATATTGGCCTTCAGTATCAATTGAGGGTGTGTATTCAAACCAGGAAAACAACCCCGCATCATCCTCACCAACTGAAAATTTTTCAGCAGGTGTCAGTATGAGTGTTCCAATTTTTGATGGTGGTTTGAAAAAGGCTGATATCGAGGAAGCTCTTGCCAGAAAAAGGCAGACCAATCTTGCATACAGGGAACTTGAAAAATATATATCCCTTGAAGTTGAGCAGGTATTCTATGATCTTATGACAAAAAGGAGCATAATAAAATCCCTCAAGGATCAGCGTGAATTTGCAAATGAGAATTATAATGCGGTTGAGCGTCAGTTTAAATACGGTCTGGCTGACAGTATTAACGTTATGGATGCAAATGCACTACTTTTAACATCAGAAAAGAAATTATCAGAAGCAAAGTATAGTTTAAAGATAACCGAATTAAAACTTAAAAGAGTTAAAGGGTCATTTATAAAGACAGAGATTGAGAAATAATAAAGAAACACTATTTTAGATTATTTACAAAAAATTGCGTTTTGCAAAATTCTCACATTGAACCTGGAAATAACAGGAAGGATAAAATGTTAAGAAAAATAATAAAATTTACCTGGGGATGGCTGCCGATAGTTGTTTTATTAGGAATAATCCTCATACTCGCAGGCAATATCGGAGAGAAGAAAAGCCTGATTGAGGATAGAAAAAAAGGTCTCAAGTTATTGGAAGGACAGCTTGCAGCTTCTGAAAAGATGATGGATGTTATTAATATTTTCAGTTCTTCAATAGATATTGAGACAGCTAACAAGAAGCTTGCAAAGCAATTTGGTATGACTCCGCGTCAGGCAAAAGCAGTAAGTCAAATGCCCCTTGAAAATCTTACTGTTTCGAAACAAAACAAAATAAGAGACAGAATTAACAAGCTAAAAAAAGATTTGTCAGAGAATGCAACACAGACAATAAAAGAAACATCATCAGTAAATGTAGTCACAATGGAGCTTAAACCCAGGACTATTCGCGACAGAATAAATCTGCCTGGAATAATAGAACCATGGATTAAACTTGATGTCCTTACAGAGGTAAGAGGTGAGGTTAAAAAGAAGGTCGTAAAAGAGGGTGAGAAAATAAGAAAAGGGGCCTTACTTCTTGTCATAGACTCAAGAAAATATGAAAATGCACTAAAATCAATTAAAGCATCTCATGAATCTGCACTTGCTTCAAAAAATCGAATCGAGGGTCTTTATAAGGAAAAACTTGCCAAAAAGTCCGATCTTGACAGCATTAAAGCTCAAGTGAAAAATCTTAAGGCAGCTATGGATAATGCGGCTTATGACCTTGAAAAATGTATCATAAAAGCTCCTATTTCTGGTGTTGTTAATAAGGTTTATATTGAAAAGGGACAGTATCTAAATTCTTCAAATAAAGTAGTCGAGATTATACAAATCGATAAAATAAAAGTGAAAACCGGAATACCTGAATCCGATGTAAGCGCTGTGAGAAAATTAACAGATTTTGAAGTGAGTATCAAAGCACTTAACGGAAAAGTTTTTAAAGCAAAGAAATACTTTCTATCAAACACAGCAGAACCTATGGCCAGGTTATACAGTCTCGATCTCGTAGTAGACAATTCAGGGGCTGAAATACTACCCGACATGTTTGCCCGTGTTGAAATTGTAAAGGAAATTAAACACGGAAGCATTTCAGTACCTTTATATTCAGTGGTTTCTATAAAGAATCGTCATATTGTATATATAGAAGAGAACGGTACAGCATATTCAAAAGATGTTGAAATAGGTCTTCAAGAAGGTTGGTGGGTAGAAATTACAAAAGGTCTTATGGCAGGAGAGCATGTTCTCGTTAAGGGCCAGAGAAATGTTTATGACGATCAGAAAGTGAAAGTAGTTCAAGTGATTAATGATCCGGAGGACCTTAACTGATGATTGTATCTGATACAGCCATAAAAAACAGAATTAGTGTATTAATTCTCTCACTGATTGTTATTCTTGTTGGTGTATACTGTTATAATGATCTGCCAAGAGAGGATGAACCCGATATTACGATTCCGTATGTTTTCGTATCGACTCCATATAAAGGGGTTTCATCATCTGATATTGAGACTTCAATTACTATACCTATTGAAAAAAAAATGAAAGGTCTGGAGGGTGTAAAGAAGATAAGTTCGTCAAGTTCCGAGGGGATTTCAAGTATTACAATTGAGTTCCTACCCGGAATAGATATAGATGAAGTGCTTCAAAAAGTTAAAGATAAAGTAGATGAAGCAAAACGAGATCTGCCCCAGGATCTTGAAGATGATCCTGCCGTATTTGAAATCAATTTATCTGAAATGCCAATAATCGTATATTCTTTAACCGGACCGGGCGGGCTTCCCGGGTTGAAAGAAATTGCTGATGATATTGAAGAAGATATTGAGTCTGTTCCAGGTGTTCTGGAAGTGGATGTTACCGGAGGTCTTGAGCGTGAAATTATTATTGAAGTAGATCCGGATAAACTTGCATATTATAATATCCCAATTACGGCATTAAGCGGTATAGTCAGAAATGAAAATTCAAATACTTCAGGTGGAGCAATTACTCTTGGGGAGGGCCGGTATCAGGTTCGAGTGCCTGGCGAATTTGATTCTCCAAATGAAATATTTGGTCTTGTAGTAAGCTCTTTTCAAGGCAAACCGGTATACCTTAAAGACCTTGCTACTGTCGTTGACAGCTTCAAGGAAGAAACCAGCAAATCAAGGCTGAACGGAAGGGAATCGATCAATATATATGTAAAAAAACGCACCGGAGAAAATGTAATAGAAATAATTGAAAAAGCCGATGTGCTTATAGAGCATGCAAAAAAAACATGGCCTAAAGGGACTAATATTACCAAGCTTATGGATAAATCCAAAGATATCCGTATGATGGTACATGATCTGGAAAATAATATCCTCACAGGCCTTTTACTTGTTGTTGGGGTACTTCTTTTTTCCATGGGATTAAGAAATGCCCTTCTTGTTGGTGTTGCAATACCTTTTTCCATGCTCATTTCATTTTCTATTCTTTATGTTCTTGGTATTACTCTAAATAATGTAGTGTTGTTTTCTCTTACCCTTGCTTTAGGCATGCTTGTAGATAATGCAATAGTTATTGTTGAAAATATTTATCGTTTTATGGAGCAGGGGGTTCCTCGAATGAGAGCCGCAAAGCTGGCGAGTTCAGAGGTTGCTTATCCTATAATCGGTTCGACCTTTACAACATTGGCAGCTTTTTGTCCACTGATGTTCTGGCCTGGTGTAATGGGCGATTTTATGGCTTACCTGCCTATTACACTTATTATAACACTTAGCTCAAGTCTGTTTGTAGCTTTGGTAATAAATCCTGCTCTTTGTTCTTTTTTTCTAAAAGTAAAAGTAAAAAAAAGCTCGCCTTTACTGAATAACAATACTGAAAGTATTCAAATTTCAAAACAAAAACCTGTTCAGATAAAAGGTACGATATTAAAATTTTATACAAAAGCCCTAAAATGGTCCCTTAATAATCGCTTCAAGGTTATTCTGATTTCATGTTTCATGCTCATTCTCTTTTTTGAGATATGGCTGCTCGTAATCGGGCTTGAAAAACCGATTGAATTTTTCCCGAATATTGATCCGCGACTGATGTATGTCAATATCGAACCGCCTGAAGGATCTGATCTGGAGTACAGGAACAGGATTGCCCGGAAAATAGAGATGGCCGTATGCGGGACAAAAGAAAACTTGAATGACATGAAAACCGATACACTTGAGTTTTATGAAAAAGTAATCAATGCAAAAAAACATAAAACAGCTCGTGGGAGAGAATTCTATAGCCCAAGTGATCTGGGTAATGTTGAACATATGTATTCCGCTGTTAATCTAAGAGCATCTTTAAGTGAGTTTGGGCCCAAGGCTAATCATATTGGTGTTCAGTTTGTTGACCTGGAAGACCGCTTGAGGTCTTCAAATCAAAGTATAAGTTCTATACGGGATCGAGTGAAGAAACTGACCGGAGCAAAAATTGTGGTAGCAAAGGCGGAACAGGGGCCAAATACCGGTGCGCCAATAAATATAGAAATATCAGGAGACAAATTTTCTGAGCTTGAACAAATTTCAAAAAAGGTACAGGCAATTATTTCCGAATTGCCTTATATTGAAGATGTTCGTGATGACTATATGGATGCCATACCGTCAATCCAGATTGATATTGACCGCCAGAAAGCAGCTCTTTTCGGTCTTTCAACAAATTCTATCGGTTATGCTCTGAAAGTTGCATATAACGGAGTTGAAGTTTCGACCTACAGAGAGAGCGGAGATGATTATGATATAACGGTAAAACTTTCTAAAAAAGACAGAAATGTAACTGACGTTCTCCATGAACTTATGATACCTGCTCCTTCAGGCCAGATTGTACCTTTGACTACGCTTGCAAAAATCAAATATACCGGAACTATTGGTGATATAACAAGAATTAACCATGAGCGTGTGGTAACTGTTATGGCAAATGTTGATGAAGATAATATCCCTGGTCCTGTTCTCCGTGAACAGGCAGAAGAACTTTTAAAAGAATTTAACTTTCCGGAAGGATACAGGATTAAATTTACAGGTGAAAAAGAGTTTCAGCAGGAAGCCGAAGGATTTTTGCAAAAAGCTTTTATGATAGCTGTTCTGTTGATTTTTCTTATACTTGTTACCCTTTTTAATTCTGTAAGCCAGCCTCTTATAATCATAACATCGGTTTTTTTGTCCCTGGGTGGCGCATTTCTGGGGTTGACTATTATGAAATTTCCTTTTGGTATTATAATGTCAGGAGTAGGTATCATTTCTCTTGCAGGCGTTGTTGTGAATAATGCAATTGTTCTCATAGACTATACAAATAAGCTGAAGGAAGGGGGGCTGAAGCTTAACGATGCTATAATATCTGCGGGTGCTACCAGGTTGCGTCCTGTGATGCTTACGGCAATTACAACTGTGCTGGGCTTATTACCAATGGTCACGGGCATTTCATTTGACTTCAGGTCATTTTCAATTTCATTGGTTAGTGAGTCATCCCAGTTCTGGCAGTCAATGGCAATTGTTGTGATTTTCGGCCTTTTAGTCGCAACATTTTTAACCCTTGTTATAGTTCCCACGTTATACTCTCTTATGCACACCTTTCCAAACGATGTGAGAAAATATTTTGAAAAGTTAAAAAAAATATACTGGAAGCCGGTAAATCAGTATTTATAAGTTCTGATTGATAATTTTGTCATATAATGTTTATAATATGAAGCTTTAAGAATATAAGCCAGTTGACTTGCCTTAAGAAAAATTGATAACTAACCCTTATCAAAAAAGGGGTAGCCATTAAGGCTAACCCCTTGTGATTGCTGGTACGCCTGGCGCGATTCGAACGCACGACCTACGGATTAGAAGTCCGTTGCTCTATCCAGCTGAGCTACAGGCGCATTGATTTTTAGGCAAAAAGAAAGTGATTTTTTAACATAAGAAAATTATATTGTCCATAGAAATATAATGGCATCGTAAAAAGTCTCCATCTACTGCGTTATATTGCATATGAAGATTTTTATTTAGCCATCGGTTATATTTTTATAGTGCATCAAATATAAAGCTTGTAAAAGAAAATATAAAAGAACAAATTACGGAAAATGATAAAAAAACCGATTAAAAAAAAAGCGCCCGGTAAAAAAAAATCACCGGGTAAAAAAAAACCTCCAGTTAAAAAAAAAAGGGCACTTGCTAAAAAACCTTTAAGTTCCGGGAAAAAAAACAGTGAGTCTTCAGAAAAGAGCCTTGTAAAATATGACCCCCTTCAAAGATATCTATCAGAAATAACTCAGTATAAACTGCTGACTCGTGAAGAGGAAATAATGCTTGGCAAGCTAATCCAGGAAGAGGATGATAGTGATGCTGCGTATAGATTGACAACATCAAACCTTAGGCTTGTTGTAAAAATATCTCTGGATTTTCAGAGGGTATGGATGCAGAACCTTCTGGATCTGATTCAAGAGGGTAATGTAGGTCTCATGCAGGCTGTTAAAAAGTTTGACCCTTATAAAAATGTGAAATTTTCATATTACGCTTCTTTCTGGATTAAAGCATATATCCTTAAATTTATAATGGATAATTGGCGCCTCGTTAAGATCGGGACGACACAGGGTCAGAGGAAACTTTTTTTTAAATTAAAAAAAGAAAAACAAAAACTTATAGATCAAGGATTTGACCCTAAACCGAAACTCCTCTCAGAAAAGTTAGGAGTAACGGAACGTGAAATAATTGATATGGATCAACGCCTTGATGGATGGGATGTTTCTCTTGATGCTCCAATAAGAGATGGTTCTGATACCGGGCGTATTGAACTATTAAGCCAGGAATCTCAGGCTATTGATGACCAGCTGGCAAAAGAAGAGATTTCTGCTATACTCAGGGAGAAGGTTGCCGAGTTTAAACAGAAATTAAACGAAAGAGAGCTGGAAATTTTTAATCTTCGAATTTTTTCCGATGAGCCTGTGACGCTTCAGGATATCGGTGATAGATATGGTATTTCAAGAGAGCGTGTAAGGCAGGTAGAAAAAAATATTATAAAAAAGATGAGAGTCTTCTTTAAGGAAGAGATACCTGATTTTGATTCATTTAATAACAATGATATATAGAGTTTTCTATCAAAAAACATTTGAGGCCTTTCTGTAAAAGAATTCCATCCTAACATCGGAAACTACTAAAAATTAAACGGTTTGTTAGTTGCGTACAGGATATATTTAATATGAAAGCAGATTGTTCTAAAATTCTTATTATAGCTATAAGCTTATTATTTGTAAGCTGTGCTTCAAGCAGGAAAACTGACCTTGTTAAAGCCGAGATTGAGCAGTCACCTGTTTCAACAACAATTAATGGGGATTCTTATAAAGGGAATTCTTATTATTGTTTTACCGAGGCTCAACTTCAAATAAGGAGAGACAATTTAGATGAAGCAATTCGGTTGCTTAACCTGGCAATTGAAGATGATCCTGAATCATTAATTTTAAAAAGAGAATTATCTATAATTTATCTTCATCAGAAAAATATTGATGAAGGATTGAAGGTAGTTCAGGAAATACTCGAAAAAGTGCCAAATGATATTGAAGCACTTATAATGTATGCCGGTATCAAGCAGAATCAGAAACAAAATAATGAAGCAAAGAAAGCATATGAAAAGGTAATTAAAAATGATCCTTCTCGGGAGAATATATATTTAATATTAGGGAGTTTTTACAGAACCGAAGGAGATTTAGAAAATGCCTTGCGTGTATATGGAGCGCTTGTTCAAAATATACCTGATTCATATGCCGGTCATTTTTTTCTTGGTAGTATTTATGCAGATCAGGGTAAAACAGATATTGCTGAAAAGAAGTATAAAAAGACTTTGGAATTAAATAATAAACTTATAGAGCCGAGATATTCTCTGATTAAGTTATATAAGAAAAAAGGGCATATTAAAAAAATTATTTCAATTTTCAAGACGATTCTGAAGATTAGTCCTAACAATATAAAAGCTATTGCAGAACTTGGATACTATTATAAGAAAACCGGAAAAAATAAGAAAGCCGGTGAATTATTCAGTGACCTGGTTAAAAGAAACAGGAATAAAAAAGAAACTTTTGATAAGATAGCCAGGTATTTTTTTGAAAACAAATCTTATGATGCCGCATTAATTGTTTTTGATGGCATACTGGAGTTTGAAACAAATGATTTTGACATTCATTATTTTATAGGTCTTTCTTATGATGGAAAGAAAAACTATAAAAAGGCTATAGAACACTTCAAAAAGGTAAAGCCTGATAGCAAATATTTTCAAAACTCTACTGTACACATTGCATTTTTGTATCAGGACAATGGAAAAACAAATGATGCAATCAAATTCTTAAAAGGAGTTATGGAAAAAGTGCCGGATGATTCGGAAACCATACTTTTTCTTGGATCAATTTATGATGAATCCGGGCAGTATGAAGAAGCTGAAAAGGTTTTTAAACAGGGGATTAAAGTAGATGCCGAGAATGTAAAACTTCATTTCCGCCTCGGTATTGTTTATGACAAAATGGGAAAGAAAGAAGCTTCTTTTGAAGAGATGAAAACTGTTTTACGACTTGATCCTGAAAATGCAAATGCAATGAATTATTTAGGGTATACATATGCAGATATGGGTAAAAACCTTGATGAGGCTGAAGCGTTAATTCTTAAAGCAATGAAGTATAAACCAAACGATGGTTATATAACCGATAGTCTTGGTTGGGTATTTTTTAAAAAAGGGCAATACCTGAAGGCCATAGAACTTCTTGAAAAGGCGTTCAGCCTTGTCCCTGATGATCCGGTAATACTTGAACATCTTGGTGATGCTTATTTAAAAAAGAATAACAAGACAAAGGCCCTTAAATTCTACAAGCTATCTTTAGAGAATAAAATAAAGGATAAAGATGTTCTTGAAAAAAAGATAGGAGAAATTCAAGAGGAAGGTCAATAACATCAAATGAATATAGTTTGTAATCTTTTTATTCTTATTTTGATTTCTTCTCTTGCAGGCTGCAGCACTCTAACAGGAAAAACGGGGGGCAGGCTAAAAGATTCTACCGACAGGATTGAGGCTCAGAAAATCCTTTTTCAAATAAAGGGGAAAAATAATACACTTGAGACATTTAAAGGTATTGGCAATGCGAAGTTGACTGGGAAAAGCGGTACCAGAATCTATAGAATGGCCTATTCCGGGACAAAGCAAAATAAAATTCGCATGGTAGTGCTTGAAGGCGGGCAGTCTGTTGAGACATTTGCTACGGATGGAAAATATTTTTACCTCATATCCCACTCCAATCAACATAGATTTATAAAAAAGCGTTTATCTGATTCCAGCCTTAAAAGAATTATTTCAATACCTGTTAAGATAGAAGAGCTTATCGATCTCTTGTCAGGCCGTATACCATTATATAAATATGATGAAGCTATTTTAGAAAAAAATAATACAGCCAGCGGTTATATCATAATTATGAGAAAGAAATGGCGTGGTATAGTAGAGAAAATTTTTATTGACGAAAGCAAATCAAAAATAAAGCAGTTTGAAAAATTTAATGCTGTTGGACAGCTTTCATATAGAGTTTCACTTAGTGATGTAAGGGAGGTTGATGGTTTTACCATTCCTATGAAATTCAAGATAGCAACAAGTCATGATGATTCTTTCGAATTTGATGTAGACAGATACTGGGCAAATACAGATGTTTCAGAATCCATGTTTCAATTAAAACCATCAGATTAAAACTATAGCATTAAAACAGGTATCCTGGAAAAAACAAAGCACCCGTTTATGCTTCTCTTAGTCAGACTCAATTCCGTTTTTAGATAATAAATATTTTCCGGATTTTTATATGGCTTTTTCAAAGAAAATTGTCGCTCTTGGGTCAAGATTAAAAAAATGCCGGAATGTTATTACTATTGGAGTAAAACCAGATTTTTCAGAATATGACCCGGAAGATAAAAAATTAATTCAGAATGAATCAAAAATATATTATCCTTCAGAATACTATGCGGAACTTTTTGATGTTTTTGGGAAGAATATTTTTCCAAGTTATCAAAATTATCGATTTGCACAGGACAAAATCAAACAATCGGCAGCCTTTAATATTTTCGGCCTTCCTCATCCCAGGACAAAGGTTTTTTATGGGAAACGGCAAAAGGATAATATCCTGAATTTTTTTCAATTCCCTTTTATCGGAAAGATTCCAAGAGGGTCTGCAAAGGGGAATGGTGTGTTTTTTATTAGAAATAATGATGATCTGGCAACATATCTCGAATTGTCTTCACCTGCATATATCCAGGAATATCTTGAAACTGATCGTGGTATAAGAGTAGTTATTATCGGAACAAGGGTCGTTCATGCTTATTGGCGTATTGCTCCTGTAAATGAATTTAGATGTAATGTATCTGTTGGAGCGGAGATCAGACTTGGTGGTATCCCGGAGGGTGCACTTGCACTTGCCCTTGAAGTTGCTCATAAATGCAAATGGGATGATGTAGGCATAGATATTATTGAATATAAAAACAATTATTTCATACTAGAAGCTAATATGAAGTACGGTATGGAGGGTTTTAGAAAAGCCGGAATAGATTACATTAAGCTGATGGAGACAATGATAGAAAATAATGAAATATAGTTAGTGCTCATCCAGAAATGGTCTTTTTGCCCAGTATCTTCGTTATACTCAAAAAATAATCCTCGGAATATCAAACATATGCCCGTGGTTATTTTATTCGCATGCCTTGATCTTGAACAAAAATCCTCATTTCTGATGAGCAATAGTTAGCTTATATCTAAATAGGGGTTATATCATGCAATTTATATAATCTTTAATTATAGACAATATCAAATTTAACAATTAAATTGATTGTTATTTTTGTTTTTGCTATATTGATAAAAGATTGAGTTTGAGTAGCTCGTGGTATTCTTTTAAAAATAATTTAAATTTTGTTGACAAAAAAATCCATCTACTATAGTTAAACAAATTCACTTCACATAGAAAGTGAATATCAATCTTCAATCACAAATCAATGTGTTTGAAGATAAAATTTGATCTTTGAAAACTAGATAGTGACAGCTTGTGACAGGAGAATTGTTAATTCGGCTATGCAATGCATGGCAAATGAAATATTTAATTGGAGAGTTTGATCCTGGCTCAGAATGAACGCTGGCGGCGTGCTTAACACATGCAAGTCGAACGAGAACGCTTTAGCTTGCTAAAGCTAGTAAAGTGGCGCACGGGTGAGTAACGCGTGGGTAATCTACCCTCGAATTTGGGATAACATTACGAAAGTGGTGCTAATACCGGATGATATCAGAAAGACTTTGGTTTTTCTGATCAAAGGTGGCCTCTACATGTAAGCTACTGTTTGAGGATGAGCTCGCGTACCATTAGCTAGTTGGTAGGGTAAAGGCCTACCAAGGCATCGATGGTTAGCTGGTCTGAGAGGATGATCAGCCACACTGGAACTGACACACGGTCCAGACTCCTACGGGAGGCAGCAGTGAGGAATTTTGCGCAATGGGGGAAACCCTGACGCAGCAACGCCGCGTGAGTGAAGAAGGCCTTTGGGTCGTAAAGCTCTGTCAATTGGGAAGAAGTTATTATATATAAATAGTATATTGGCTGTTATTTACGTAAATAAACAAGTTTCAGAA
>JABHLN010000005.1 GCA_018693105.1 Desulfobacterales bacterium
GAAGGCCAATCCAAAAATAGTAAATGAAATTTTACGAAAGAAGCTTGATGGCGTCGTATAAAGCCTCCATCTAATGCGTTACAGCCGTTGATCAGTAGTTCGGCATACTACTTGTATGCCTTCGCTTCTGATCAACGACTATGTCTTGTATAAGAAGATTTATACAGAGCTATTGATTAAGCTCTTTACGGGAACAATATTAATTTAAAATTGATTAATACTGAAATACCATATATAAGTTGTAGTTTGAAAAATTGTGGTAAGTATTAAATTGTAATAAAAAGCCCTTTTTATGAAATTATTGGGGAGGTTTTTTGAAAACACTACATTTAACTAAAATCAGAATTGCATTAATATCTATTTTATTTTCTTTTATTCTATCCGGACCAGGTCTTTTCGCCGTTGAATCATATAAGATCGCCATTGTTCCATTCAAAATTAATGCGGAAAAGGACCTGACATATTTAAAAAGCGGTATTGTTGATATGCTTTCCTCCCGCCTTTCAATGACCGGTAAGGTCACAGTCATAAGCAGGGAAGAAACTGAAAAGGCCCTTTCAGAAATATCCGGTTCTTTGAACGAGAAAAAAGCCCGTAAAATTGGCGGCCAGCTCGGGGCAAACCATGTTCTTTTCGGAAGTCTGACTGTTTTTGGAGATAGTATAAGTGTTGATGCAAAGGTTGTTGATGTTTTGGAAAAAGCTCCTACCCTTTCATTTTATCAACAGACAAGCGGCATGGGTGAAGTAATTACAAAAATAAACCTTTTCGCACAGGAAATAAATGAAAAGGCATATGGAGGAAAAAAACAGGTACCTGTTGAACCGGTTAAAAAAGTAAAACGGGCACCACGTGATGAAGTAGCAAATGCACATGCTCACCCGGAAACCCTGCTTATAAATGACAAATCCATAAAAGTTGAAAGCAGCTCGCCTATTGTCATGACTCCTACCTCAGACTCCGGGTTCTGGAAAAGCCGGAATTTCAAAGAGGAGTTAAGAGGACTTGCAATAGGTGATGTTGATGGAGATGGAAAAAACGAAACTGTTTTTATTTCTCCTCATAAGGTTTTTATATATAGAAATGATAATGGACATTTTGCAAAGATAAAAGAGATAGAAGGGAAGAAGTATTTAAGGTTTTTAAATGTAGATGTTGCCGATATTAAGCCAAACGGCAGGGCCGAAATATTTGTAACAACAATAAATCCTAAAACCGGAAAACTCGATTCTTTTGTACTTGAATGGAGCGGCAATGATTTTGATTATATAGTAAATGATGAAAACCGATATTTCAGGGTCCTTTCATATCCGGGTGTGAAGCCTTTTCTTGTGGGTCAGAAGAAAGGCATAACCGATCTTTTTCTTTCCGGAGTTTACAAAATGGTCTGGGGCGCAACCGGCTATGAAACTACTGAAAAAATCAGCCTACCCAGAGGTATGAATATTTACTCATTCTCTTTAGGTGATATAACAGACTTAGGTCGTGATAAGAGAGTAATCGCTTTTAATAAAAAAGACTATCTGGGCATTTATACTGACGATGGGGAAAATGAGTGGAAAAGCGATGAAAAATATGGCGGAAGTGAAACACATATTGAAGACAGGAAAAACACAGAGAATGAAACAGGTGAGGGTGATATTAAGGAAAACACATACCTGTCCCAGCGGATTATAATTACAGACCTTGATAAAGACGGAAAAAGTGAAGTTGTCGTTGTAAAAAACCATTCTATTGCTAGCCGGGTTTTTCAAAAATTTCGCCAGTTCAGCAGTACCCAATTTGAATCTTTGTCGTGGGACGGTTTAGGTCTTTCAAGAAACTGGCATACCCGAAAAACCTCAGGGTACACAAGTGATTACGCGGTTGGTGACTTTGATAATGATGGGGATATTGATCTGATAGGTGCGGTTGTCAGCAAGCGGAGCTATGTGATTAGAAAGGGAAGAAGCTCTATTATAGCTTATGACCTTGGTATTACAGGGAAAAACTGATGTTTGTAAATTTGCAGAAAATCCTTGACATTGTGATAATATTAGTTATAGATACCATATAGTTATATGACTTTATGAATAATTACTAACGATATCAAAATAATACATTCAAATATCCTAAATAAAAGCCGTGTCTTTTTTTAAGCCAGAGAGTATTTATACATACTTCTTCTACTGCTGAAAATGTGATTGAAATGTTCAGGACTATTTTTTTATTGCTCTAAATATATATAATTTAAAAAGGTTTTAATAATATTGAAAGGAGGGGGCGCTGATTAATCATTTCAGGGTTAACCGCCCTGAAGTAAAATAACAATAATTATCGAAATTTATAAATTATGCATTTTTACTATCAATAACCTTAAGGAGGAAAATTGATGAAAAAGATTACTGTGATTGGCATAGCAATTTGCATGGCTTTTATGCTTATTACCCCTGCCATGGCTACAACTGATATTGAAATGACAGGTTATTATCGTGTTCACGGGTACTCCAGTGACAATCTTTCTCTACTGCCCAATGGCACCAGTTCTTCGTTTTTTACAGATAAACTCCGTGTTCAGACTGTTTTAAAGATTAACGACAATCTAAAAGTTGTTACAAGGTTTGACGCTTTTGACAATCGTGTCTGGGGTACACCTGATGAGTCACAAGTACTTGGTGATAAAGTCAATATCGACTGGGACAGGGCCTATATGGAAATGATAACAAAGATCGGTTTTTTCCGCATCGGCCGTCAGAAAGGTAATGCCTGGGGAACCAGCTTTGCAGATCAAGAAACTGATCGTGACAGAATTCTCTATGCTGTTCCATTGGATAATTTGATACTTGCTTTTGTTTATGAAAAAATGACAGAAACTGATGCTGGTACTACTGTAAATGATGCGGACTTTGACAGGTTCTATCTTACCGCTACATATAAAGCAGAAAACTATACAGCCGGTCTTCTCACAGCTTTTCTCCGTATTAATGACCAGCCAATAACTTCGACTATATTGATGGCAGGACCTGTGGATATAGACTTATATGAAATCGCCCCCTATATCATAGGCAAGTTTGGTCCAATAAGTATTGAAGCTGAGCTTTTGTATGGTTTTGGTACAGCGCAGAGAGACGGGGCAGCAGATTCTGATGTCAAGATGTGGGGGTTTTATGGTGAAGGCGGGTACGATTTCGGTCCATTTGGTCTTCAGGCAGGTGTTGCTTTAGGAAGCGGTGACAATGATGGATTTGGGCCGGGAAGCGATATTGAATCAGCTCTTCTGCTTCAGGATAGTGGTGACTGGGACAAACTTTTTCTCCTTTCAGATAAAGATGGTGGAGTTCTGGGAGGTTTTAATCATCATATTATGCTAGGGCCTAACACTGGTAATTTTCAGGTTCTGTTCGCTCAAATTGCCGGTTTTGAGATTTTTTATCTGAGCGGTTACTTTGCTGCAACTGACAATATTACCATAGAGGGAATTATTGCCCAGGTAAATCTTATGGATCCAATGGCCGCAATGAATGATGACTTTGGAATGGAGTATGATATTTCTTTGACATGGAATATTTATAAGAATCTCAAATATAAAGCCGTTGTAGCTGTATTTGAACCGGGTGATTACTTCGGAGCAACAGCTGATAGTAACACAACCTTTTTTAATGAACTTGAACTCAGCTTCTAATTTAGCACTAACTGTTTAATTAACAGTTGAAAATTTAAAGCCCCGGGCCTTAACGGTTCGGGGCTTTTTTTATAGTTTCAAAAGACTCTTTTCTATAAAAAACTGGATACTTAACACATTTTTCAACTGCATGGGGTTAACCAATCAAACCAATGAAACTAATAAAACTAATTAAACCGGTTCTATGTAAGAATATTCGACAGTCGTTTTATACCGAACCTCATTGGCAGTATTATTGCGAGAATGCTTATAATCATAGCGACAAGGAAAGATCCTGTTGTCCATAACCAGTCATAAGTTGTAAGTGGTCTGTTATAAAAATCGGCCATGAATATATTATAGACCGGCCCGGACTCAAGAATTATTACAGCGCCGATAAATACCGCACATAACACCATGAATAGAAAACCGCCAAAGCTTGTAACTGTCTGGACAGGGTTTTCAGCTTTAAAATCAGGATATGCCGCTCCCAGACCGATACCCATGGAGACTACTCCCGGAACAATAAACAGAATAGTCACAATTGACAAGACCATCATGAAAGTCGAAACATTAAGAAGTATGTTTGTTGATATGATAAGTACTTCAGTTAATATAAGCAGCGGTATAAAATAGATAGTAAATTTAATCCATAAAAAAGCTTTTTTTGATACCGGTGAAGATTTTATCAGCCAGAAAGCCTCTCTTTCAATACTTACAGACGGATATGCAAAGCGGGCGGAAATTGCTGTGAGAACAAATGAGGCAAGGCCTATGTTTAGAAAGGAAAGGATATTCTGAAGATAAACTGTTTTTATAGGTGCTTTATCAAGCGGCAGAACTGAGAAATTGTATATATAGATCAGGATAAGAGCTCCAAGTAGAAAAATCTGGGACCATTGGGTCTGATCACGGAAAAATGTTTTTATTTCTTTTATTACAATAGCCCTGATGGGTCTGTCCAGAAAACCGAAAAGCCTGCTATTGAACTCTTTATATCTGATAAATCGTAAATTAGCTGTATCCGCTTTTGAAAGCCCTTTAAAGTATATTGCATCTGCAAGAAGAAGACTCAGGAATACAAGACTCCCCGCACAGGAAAAAGAAAGTGCAAGATGAAAAAGACCCTCAATGTTTGAACCTGTTAAAAATAGCTGCATGCAGTCAAACGTCCATGTGCTTGGAAGAAATGGAGATGCAGGGGTCCTAAGGGATTTTATATAGACAAGTGTGGTTGCAAATACTTCCGGATCAACCAGCCGTTCCGGTCTTAAGATTCTAAGGGCGATAAAAAGAACCATAAAAAGAGATATTCCCAGAAATATAAATATGTTTTTCAGCCGGTTGGCAGGTATGGCGTTTACTGCAAGAAGTACAAGTATTGCACTTATGCTTGAAGCAATAGATGTAAGAAAGATAATAGACAAGCATGAAGAAATATAAAACATTGGACCTGTTTTAAAGATGATACCATATGAAATAAATACCGGCAGTGTATATATGATGACCATCCAGGCACTGTCTATTGTACTTTCTATCCATCGTGTAAAATATATTTTATAGCTTGAAACCGGCATGGAAGATAACAGGGACAGATCCCTTGAAAGAAATAGTTTGGAAAGGGCTGTAATAATACTGCTGAAAAGCATTAATGAAAACAGCGTAATAAGAATCATTGAAAGCAGCTTGAATGCAAGCATATCTCCAAGTTGTTCTATGGATTTAAAATAACTTAGTACTTTCAATGAGATTGCGAAAATACCGGCCCACAAAAGTAAACCGAAAAAGGTCAGGAAGCAGAACTTTCCGAGGCTGTCTTTTGTGTTCTTAACTGAAAGTATTCTTGGCTTTAGCAGGGTTATAAGATTTTTCATTTTACCTTGTAATTGTTAAAAAGGCTTCTTCCAGATCTGCCTTTTCAGTATTTGTTTTCTGTTTCAACTCATCAATTGTTCCAACTGCTATAAGATTTCCTTTGTTTATTATACCTACCCGATGGCATACATCTTCAGCTATTTTTAAAGTATGAGTTGACATAAAGATCGATACACCCTGTTTTGCCAGGTTTATAAAAAGATCTTTCACCATCTTTATGCCTTCAGGGTCCAGCCCTACGAGGGGTTCATCGACAATGATCAGTTCCGGGTTGTGAAGCAATGCCGCAGCAAATATGAGTCTTTGCTTCATACCATGAGAATAGGATTCGATCAGCTCTCCAGCCCAATCTGAAAGTGAGAACATGGCGAGTTTTTCTTCTGCGTTTTTATAAAAAGAGTTTCCGTCAACAGAGTACAGGTCATTGATAAACTTCAAAAACTCCATTCCGGTTAGCTTTTCATAAAGATAAGGCCTGTCTGGTATAAAGCCTATTTTCATTTTTGCCTTTTCGGGCTTTTCCTCCATGTTAATATCGCAGATATGAATAGAACCTGAAGTTGGAGAAATTATTCCACCCATCATTTTTATTGTAGTTGTCTTTCCGGCACCGTTCGGGCCAATAAAGCCAAATATTTCTCCCCTGGGAACGAATAGGTTCAGATTTTCCACGGCTGTGAAATCACCATATTTTCTGGATAAATTTTTCAGTTCAATCATTGTTTTTTTATAACCTCAATTTTTACCCTGTCGATAACACTTATAAGGTCAAGCTGGGTTTCCTGTGAACCACTTGTAAACCTTATATGTGCCACATCTGCGGGGAGCTGGCTAAAAGTGGAATCGGCGGTTATCCAGCGACCAAGATAAAGAAGATTCCATGCGTGATAGTAGAATCGGCCGTTAAGGTATGCAAGCCCTGACTCAACCTTTGCAGGTATTCCGGCAGCCCTTGCAAATGAGGCCAGGAGAACGGCATGCTCATTACAGTCTCCGATGCGGTTTTTAAAAGTTGAAAGTGCATCGGGGACGGAAAGAACAGGTCGCTTTTTAATATTTCGTCTTATCCATGAAACAAGTTTTTTAGATTTTTCAAGTGGGGAATCATTTTTATTGATTATCGATTTTACCGTATTAACTATTTCAGGATGATCTGACTGGATAAAAGGAGTCGGTTTGAGAAACTCAATTGCGTCAGGCGTGATTTCAAAAGTTTCCGGAAGATCGTCAATATCTTCTTTCCTTATGGTAAGGTGGTCGCCATTAAGGAGCTGCCTTAAACCCTGGAGGTTGAGAGTGCTTTTATCAACTCCGGTGATTTTAAACTCAAGCATGTTGAGACTTGATGGATCGTTAAGCAAAATGTTTGAGGGGATTGAGGCCATTTTTGTTATGTCTTCAACCGGTTTCTTTGAAATACCGGAAAGAGCACCGCTGTGATTTGTTTTTTCAAGGGTTATCCCGAGAAGGCCGCTTTCTTTTAATAATTCGCCGTTTACATCTATCCAGGCAAATTGTTCAGCCCCCTTGAAGTTAAGCGATATCTTTGTTGCTTCATGCATTTCGCCCAGGATTTTTATTTCTTCTTTTTTTAGAACCTTTACTTTTAAAGTTTCCTGGCCCATGGTTGCGGGATCAAAGACAAAAAAGGAACGGGTATCCCCGGGGCCGAGGCCTTCATTCCGTATGGCAGGTAAAACTCCAGATGTAAGATAAGGCTTTTTCTTTAGTTGAAAACTGAATTTTTTTCTAAAGTGTTTTCTTCTGGTATGTATTGTAAGAAGATTACTTTTTACTTTTCCGTCTACTGTAAATTTAAAAAGGCCTGAATTAATAGAAAAAGTGAACAAGGAAAGTGAAAGATCATTATTCAGAAGAGCGTTTGTAGCAATGCTGAGATTTTGAATCATGCCCATTGTATTTATTCGCATGAAGATTGTTTCTTTAAGCCTGTAACCGGTATCGGTTTTTAAAAACTCGGTATAGGAGTATCCGATTTTTTCATTGTTCTGAAGGATATTCATCCAGTATTTTTTGTTTGAAAGGGCATTTTCAGGTGAAACGGTTTGAATATTTGTATCTGTATTGAATTTAGTAAATAAATCAATACGTACCGATAGTAGTGCAATAAAAGACAAACAAAATATTAAGCCTGCTATTCTGAAGGGTGTGTTTTTGTATAGTTTCATTATTTATTTAGCCATTTGGTTATACATTTGCTGCAGCACAAGATTATCCATTATAGTAAAATTCCACCAAATGATGCCGTTCAAACTATTCTGTTAAAATCCTTTTCAAGATCTTTTAATGAAAGCTTTATCCATGTTGGGCGGCCGTGTGGGCAGTACGATGGGTTTTCACATTCATCAAGCTGTTCGAGAAGACCTTGAATCTGTTTGTCAGAAAGTACCTGGTGTGCCCTTATGGCACCATGGCAGGCCATGAGAATAAGGCATTCTTCTATTGTTTTTTCAAAACCCGGGGAAAATCCGTCTTCTTCGGTTTTTTCAACAATTTCAATAACAAGGGGTTTTACTTCCCTGTTACCAAGCAGGACCGGTATAGATTTAACAGCAAAGGTATTTCCGCCAAAAGGTTCGATTTCGATTCCAAGCGTGTTAAGATCAGGAAGCATTTTTTCAAGTATCGGGACCTGGGTGAAACCAACATCAAATGTTTCGGGAATAAGCAGCTTTTGTATTCGGTTTTTTGATGATGATTTTTGTTTAAGCTGCTCAAAAAGAATTCTTTCATGGGCTGCATGCTGGTCAATAATGACAAGACCTTCTTTAGATTCGCAAAGTATATATGTGCCGTGAATCTGTCCGATTAATCTTAAGCTTTTAAAATGGCTCGTTTCCCATATTGGAGCCTGTTTTGAATGTGTTTCTTGTTTTGAAGTAATTTTTTTATTAATAGTTACCGGAGCAGGGGCAGGTTTTTCATACCGGGTGACAGTCTCAAAAAAGCCGGTGTTTTTTTCAAAACTATTATAAGATGCGGTTTTCGTTTTTTCGTGAAAATCGGTTTTTATGAATTGTTTTTGGGAGTCGGAATTGAAAATGTCTTTTTCTGTATCAGAGGAAAATAAGGATTCGATATTTTCTGTTTCCTTGATATCAGTTTTCCTGTTAACCGGTTCCCCGGGAGCATTCCATTTTGGCTTTTCTACTTTTTGCCATATATCTGATACGGCAGAGCTTATAGTTTCCAGAACCATATTCTGTTTTGAAAAACGAATTTCATGCTTTGTCGGGTGAACATTAACATCAATTTCACTTGGGGCAATATTAATAAAGAGAACCGAAACAGGGTAGTTGTTCTTCATCAACCTTCCCCGGTAGCCTTCAAACAAGGCCCGCTGTATCCCACGGTCCCTGATAAACCTTCCGTTTACAAATATATAGATACCTTTGGGTGATGAACGGTTTATTCGTGGAGATGATGTCCATCCGGAAACTGCGATTTGATTGTCTTCAAATTCTATCCTGTGGAGATTATCACGAAGATCATTACCCAGCACTAGCACTTCAGCAATCCTGTTTAGTGGCTGAGATACGGGTGTCCAGTTTTTTATCGTTTTGTTATTATGTGTAATTTGAAAGTGAATATCAGGCCGGCTGAGTGCCATTGACGCTACTGCTTCCGTAATATGCCCCATTTCAGTATTTACAGTTTTAAGGAATTTTCTTCTGGCTGGTATATTATAGAAGAGATTTTTTACCGTAATCATTGTACCTGCAGGTGCTCCGGCTTCAGAGACCTTGTTAATTTTTCCACCGTCAACAATGATCTCTGTACCTGAATCGGAAGCCCTGTCTTTTGTAATCATTGAAAAGTTTGAAACAGCGGCAATACTGGGCAAAGCTTCGCCTCTAAACCCGAGTGTACTGATGGAAAAAAGATCAGAGTCGGTATGTATTTTACTTGTGGCAAACCGTTCCAGAGCTAAGAGTGCATCATCATGTCTCATTCCCATACCGTTGTCGGATACTCTAATAAGGGATCGTCCGCCCTGTTCAACATCTATCATTATTCTTGAACTTTCAGCATCAATAGAGTTTTCAACAAGCTCTTTGACAACAGCGGATGGACGTTCAACAACCTCGCCAGCTGCTATTTTATTGGAAAGGATATCAGGTAGTATTCTTATATTGGCCACGATTAATTCCAGTTGTTGATTTTAAGCTTAACCAAATATATTTATTGCTTTATCTTGATCATTGTCTTTATCTGGTTTAATTCTTATTACTGGTTTTTTACAAAACGTGTTAAAAAATCAGTATCATTCGGCGGCAGGTCAAATCTGATACCGGCTTCATTTATCAGTTTTTCCAGTTTAATATCCGGATTTTTATCCCGTTCTTCAGAAATCCATTTAATTGCTTTTCTTAAATCATCACCTTCCGGCATAATACTCATTTTTCAAGTCCTTTCTCGATCTTATGATTAAAAGCCTTAATATATTATTAGAACCTGTTTCACAAATATATATTGTCCCATGCTGTGCCTTCTCATCGGCAGATACCCTGCTCTCGAACCCGATCTGGTTTTTTAGATTAGGTCCATAACCTATATGTTGGGTTTCTTTTTATGGAAATCAGTAGCCTGTTCAAAGTTATAAGCAACCTTTAGTATTGTTTCTTCGTTAAAATGTCCACCTGTTAACTGGAGACCGACAGGAAGACCTTCGTTAGAGAAACCGCAGGGAAGAGAGATACCGGGAATTCCTGCAAGATTTGCCGAAAGAGTAAAAATATCAGCGAGATACATGGCAAGAGGATCTTCAGCATTCTCTCCTATTTCAGGAGCAGGTGCAGGTGCAACAGGTGAAAGAATCACATCACATTCTTCAAAAGCCTTTGAGTAATCTTCAATAATTAAGGTGCGTACCTGAGAAGCCTTTCCGTAGTAAGCGTCATAATAACCGGCTGAAAGAGCATATGTTCCTATTGTAATCCGTCTCTGTACTTCAGGACCAAACCCGGCTTTCCGTGTGTTTTTGAACATTTCAATTAGGTTATTTTGGTTTTTGTCCCTTAAGCCGTATTTTACACCATCATAACGGGCAAGGTTTGAACTGGCCTCAGATGTAGCAATTACATAATAGGCTGCCACAGCATATTTTGAATGGGGTAGAGATATATCAACACATTTTGCACCAAGCCCTTCCATTTTTTTTACAGCATTTTTAACAGCCATGGAGACATCCGGGTGAACCCCTTCATCAAGATCAAATTCCCTTGGTACTCCTATGGTAAGGCCTTCAATGCCTGTCTCAAGTGCTGATAAATAATCGGGGACATCTTTCGGGACAGATGTTGAATCCTTAGGATCATACCCTGAGATTGTATTCATTATAAGGGCACAGTCAGAAACATTTTTCGTCAAGGGGCCTATCTGGTCCAGTGAAGAGGCAAAAGCCACGAGGCCAAAGCGGGAAACACGGCCGTAGGTAGGTTTCATTCCTACTATACCACAATGAGATGCCGGTTGACGGATGGAGCCTCCGGTATCAGAGCCAAGAGACCCAAGGCACATGTCCGCTGCAACTGATGCTGCGGATCCTCCGCTTGAACCCCCGGGGACCCGTGTAACATCCCATGGGTTGCATGTGGTTTTAAGGCCTGAGTTTTCAGTAGATGATCCCATGCCGAATTCATCCATATTTACTTTTCCGGTTATGACAGCCCCTGCCTTTTTTAGTTTTGTGATAACAGTTGCATCATATGGAGGGGTGAAGTTTTCCAGGATTTTTGAAGCACAGGTTGTGCGAACACCTTTAGTACATATTAGATCCTTTATGGACAAAGGAATTCCTGTAAGAGGTGTAATCTCTCCTTTTGAAATACACTTATCCGCATTTTCTGCGTCTAAGAGAGCTTCTTTTTTTACAACTGTTATATATGCGCCTGTTTTTTCGTCAACTTCTTCAATGCGATCAAGTACTGCACCGGTTAATTCCTTTGAGGATATTTCTTTTTTCTTAAGAAGGTTGTGAGCGTCCTGGATTGTCAGTTCATGCAGTTTCATTTATTATCACTCCCTTAGTTATTCTATCACTTTCGGAACCACAAAAAACCCGTCTTCCTTTTCAGGTGCATTGTATAGTGCATCATCTCTGTTAATAGATTCTTTTAATTCATCTTCCCGAAGTGCATTTGTCAATGAAATAGCATGGGAGGTGGGCTTGACACCGGTTGTATCTACGTTGTTAAGGGTGTCGATATATTCAAGTATTTTACCTATTTGACCGGCAAACTTGTCCAAAGCACCCTCTTCAATGTCTATGCGTGCAAGTTTTACTACATTAATGACCTCTTTTTTTGAAATTTTCATAACTAACTCCAAAATAATTTTAAATCGATATATTTCTATATTTCAACTATAATTGGTTTACATTTATCATTTTTCAGTTTTTTTAACATTTTCAGGGCATCAGCTTTGTCTTTATAACTCCCAACCCTTATCCTGAACCAGATGTTATTTTTATCAAGTTTTCCCACAACCCTGTACGCAGGATAACCTTCTTTTTTATATTTTGTCACAAGTTGATTTGCTATTTTTAGATCTTTTGATGCTGCAACCTGAATAGTATATTTCTTTTTTGTTTCAACCTTATCAATATCTGCAGTTGCAGATTGTTTCTCCTGTTCAAAAATAATTTCTTTTTGTTTATATGTTTTGGGTTTTTCAGATTTCTTTTTTATTTTTGAGCCGGTTTCATTTTTTGTTAATTGCTCCGGTTTATTTTCTGTTTTTTTCAGGGCTTCGTGAAAATCAATGCCTTTCTGCTGTGAAATAGCATCCGCAGCTTTATTAATCTCTTTAAGAGATCTTTCATATTGAGCCTTTTTTAATGCGGCAATTTCTTTTTGAATCTCCTTAATATCAAATTGTACCGGAGCCATGCCTCTTCCAACTAGAATCCCGAGAATAAATATCCAAACGGATATAAAGAAGAGCAGCCCGGCCCATCCGACAACACCTCGAGTTGATAATTGGAGTGCCGGTTCTTTATATAGAGATTTTTTTGTCATGGTTTTAAATTACATTTTATCCGGTGCTGACACACCTAAAAGAGCCAAACCGTTTCGTATAATAATTTTGACAGCCATTACAAGGTATAACCTTCCATGGGTTAAAACTTTGTCATCGGTAAGAACCCTGTGCTTGTTGTAATAAGTGTGAAAAAATGAAGCAAGGTTCATCAGGTAAAATGTTATCCTGTGAGGCTCTAAGAGTTCGGCACTGGACCGGATCACTTCAGGATATCGGGCCATGGCTTTTATCAATTGGATCTCCTCGGGTTCTGTCAGCATGGATACTGATTTATCATTAAGATCAATATCTTTTATACCGTATTCCTCCCGACCTTTATCAATGATACTTGAAATTCTTGCATGAACATACTGAACGTAATACACAGGATTTTCGTTGCTTTTTTTCTTTGCCAGCTCAAGATCAAAATCCAGGTGGCTATCATAATGACGCATGAGAAAAATAAATCTCGCCGCATCGTTTCCTACTTCATCTATAACATCTTTAAGAGTAATAAATTCACCAGCTCTTGTAGACATTGCGACAGGTTCGCCGCCTCTCAAAAGGTTTACAAGCTGGATCATTATAACCTTGAACTGATCACGGTCATGGCCTGAGGCTTCAATTGATGCTGATATTCTGTTGATGTATCCATGATGGTCAGCTCCCCATATGTCAATTATTGTTTCAAATCCTCTATCAAACTTATCCTTATGATATGCAATATCAGATGCAAAGTATGTTGTAAGTCCATTATTTCTTATAACCACCCGGTCTTTTTCATCACCGTAATCGGTTGTTTTAAACCAGAAAGCACCTTCTTTTTCATAAATAATGTTTTTATTCTTAAAATTATTTATAGCCGAATCAACCTTGTCTGAATCAAAAAGTGACTGTTCACTATACCAGTTGTCGAATTTAACTCCAAAAGATTTCAGGTCGTTATCTATACCTTTAAGTATATAGTCGGATGCAAAGCGTGCGCAGTATTGAACGGCTTCATCTTCCATGTTTTTATCTAAAAACAGGTCCTTTTTTTCTTCCTTTATTAATAAAGCCAGATCTCGTATATAGTCGCCCTGGTAGTAGTCATCAGAGAACTCGGTTTCTTTTCCAAAAAGCTCCCTGTATCTTAAATAAACCGAAAGCCCAAGAGTTCTAATCTGTCTTCCGGAGTCATTTACATAATATTCTTTTTGAACCTCATATCCGGAAAATGAAAGGATGTTTGACATGGAGTCACCAACCGCGGCACCGCGTCCATGGCCTACATGAAGCGGTCCGGTTGGATTTGCACTTACAAATTCGACCTGAACTTTTTTCCCGCAACCTATATCTGAAGCTCCATATTTAGTGTTTTCATTATGTACTTTTAGTAAAAAGGGGTGCCATGCAGATTTTTTTAATTGAAAATTAATGAAGCCCGGTCCCGCTATATTGGTTTTTTCAATGATGCCTTCACTATTATCAATATATTTAAGGATCGCCTCAGCGATTTTCCGGGGGGGCATTTTCTGTACAGATGCCATAACCATTGAAATGTTTGATGAATAATCACCATGGGCTTCTACCTTCGGCTCTTCTATTTCAACCCCGGGAATTTCTGAAGAGGGCAACTCGCCGATAGAAAAAGCTTTTTGAGCAGCCTGAAGAACTATTTCTCTAATTTTTTGTTTCATTTATTATATATTCCAAAAAGCTGATTATAAATATTTAAATACAATGCAAATTTGTTGATCAGGAGTGAAGATATACATCTATTATGTCAAACCGCTTATCAACCATCATAAAGCAATAATCTCACTATAGCAGTATTTACAACATCATCAAATAACATTAACCACAAATTAATAAAGTTTTTTCATTTTCAAGTCAAGAAAGCTTTACCCGCAGGATATAATAATAAGTGTTTGAACTTACAAATATCATTATTTTCAACCGCTCCATGGACACATATATTTTGTATCATGAAAACTCACACATAAGAGTTCGTAAAGAAAAAACAGAGCTTGTCTCTGGAAAGCCGATTTACAAACAGGATAGATATTATTGCTAATTAATTTTTTTGCAGAAAATAGTATTTTTTCTTAACGATCTCTAATGTATTCAAATAGTTTCAAGTTAATAAATATAAGTACCCATTCCGCTGCACCGGGATAATAGTAAGGAGATATTATTGAACAAAACGGTTTTAATCTATAACAAGGTAATTTTAAGTTGAAATATAGCGACTTTAAATTATATATAATAAAAGTTGTAACAAAAAATCAGATCAATTTAATGGACCTTGCATATAAGGTTTTTTTACCTGATGGATAAAAAAAGAAATAAATATATATTTAACAGGCTTGTTTTTCATTTTCGACCCCAAAATGTCCCTGAAAGCAACTTAATATTTAACCACACATGGGGATTAGGCGGCATTTCTGCCACCCTTGTCATACTTCTTTTTATTACCGGTATTTTATTGCAGTTCGTATATGAACCTTTACCTGGAAACGCTTATGATTCAATTGTTTATTTGCAAAATGATGTGTTGTTCGGGAGGTTGATTCGAAATATTCATCATTGGAGTGCTAATATTCTAGTTTTGGCTGCTTTTCTTCATATGATGAGGGTTTATTTTACGGGCGGGTTTCACCACCCGCGTCGGTTTAACTGGATAATTGGCCTTTTTCTGTTTTTTTTGGTTCTTATTTCAAATTTCACCGGGTATCTTCTCCCATGGGATCAGCTTGGATTCTGGGCTGTTACAATATGTACCGGCATGGTTGAATACATTCCGCTTTTTGGATCATGGCTTTTAAAAATTATAACCGGTGGTTCCGAGACCGGTTCACCATCTATTCTGTTTTTTTTCACTATTCATACCTCCGTTATCCCCGTATTTTTGATAACTATAATGATGTTTCATTTCTGGCATGTAAGAAAGGCCGGCGGCATTGTTTCTCCTGTATCTCTCAGGAAAGAATCATGGGAGGAAAATAGTGGAGGGAAAGACAATAATACCAAAACAGTACAGCATCTCATAGTTCGTGAGCTGGTGGTAGCACTCGTATTGATTGCCTTTATCATGGTTTTTTCCATATTATTTGACGTACCATTACAGGAAAAGGCAAATCCCGGATTAAGTCCTAATCCGGCTAAGGCTCCTTGGTATTTTATGGGGATCCAGGAAATTTTCTTACATTTTCATCCATTATTTACCGTATTTATTATTCCGGTAATTTTTACATCCGTACTCATTTTTCTGCCTTATATTAAATATGACTCAGATGTGTCAGGGGCCTGGTTTTTTTCCCGAAAAGGCCGTAAAATGGGGGTGGTAGCTTGTGTAACAGCGATCTTTGTGACACCTTTGGCCGTGATATATGATGAGTTTTTTGTTGATTTAAATTCATTAATTCCTCAGCTTCCGGAAATAATCAATACAGGTCTTTTCCCTGTTTTTATTATAATAGCTGCAATAACCATTTTTTATATATGGATTAAAAATCGGTATTCCGCTTCAAATAACGAAACTATTCAGGCTGTTTTCATATTACTTTCAGTATCATTTGTTATTCTTACCATAACCGGGGTCTGGTTCAGGGGTTCCGGAATGGCTTTAGCATGGCCTTTTACGGTTCTGTGAGCTTATTTTTAACCGGTTTTCTGAGTTTATATTTAACCGGTTTCTAAGTTTATATTTAAATTGATACCTTTTACAAAACCTGTCTTTCTCTTAACGTTTTACAGGGTTGCACTTTTTTGCCTTATAGAATTAGCCTATGGTTGTCATGGGGCGGAAACCCTAATCCAATGTAGGAGGCCAAATCATCGAAAACCTCAATATATTCATTGGTTAATCATAAAACGTGGAAATGGTTTTTATATACATTATAGTGGTTCCCATAAATATGTTTCTTTTTATCCCGGTCCCCCATCAGAAAATTTTTTCAATCACCTGGCCGAACTAGCCCCTTAACGGTCCCTAACTAAAATGTGGTAGTGTCGGGTAAAAATCGTGAAACCATGTTTTATGAAATGTTCTTTTTGTTAAACAGGAAGGCGTGGCCTTTTGATTTTTTATGATTTGATTAAAGAGAAATACTATAATCAGCTGATACCGTACAAAAAAACAGGGGGGTGTCTAAGAAGTCGTTGCCTGTCGCGGATATTTAACTTGTTTTTCCTACAAAAATTTTATATGAGTCATAATACAAAAGAAAAAAGAAACTATTATATAAAATTTTTAAGGAAGGGCAATGAAATTCTGGCGAGTTCCACTGGATTCAGAAGAAGTACAGGTCACCTATGGTAGAGTGTATATCCTTGACGATCGATGTAAGGGGTGCGGGTATTGCATAGAGTTTTGTCCTCAGAGTGTTCTTCAGTTTTCCTCAAAATTCAATAAAAAGGGTTATCATCTGCCTGCTGTAGATAAGCCGGGCGAATGTCTGAGCTGTCACTACTGCGAGATAATATGCCCGGAATTTGCAATTTATTCTGTAGAATCAAACCCGGAAAAATCCAAAACGTAATGATTATAAGAAACTCAGATAATAACTAAGGATTATAAAATAGATGAAAAAAGCAATCCTTACAGGTGAACATTTTTTTACAGGAGATGTTGCATGCGCCGAAGGCGCATTGGCCGCCGGATGCCGTTTTTTTGGCGGATATCCCATTACTCCGGCAACAGAGATAGCTGAACGAATGGCATCCAGGCTTCCACATGTTGGGGGCTCCTATATTCAGATGGAGGATGAGATTGCAGCTATTGCATCTGTACTTGGCGCTTCATGGGCAGGTGTAAAAAGCATGACCGCAACCTCAGGCCCCGGATTCAGCCTCATGATGGAAAATCTTGGATTAGGCATCTGTACCGAAACGCCTTGTGTAATTGTAAATGTACAACGTGGCGGACCATCAACCGGACTTCCAACGCAGGGAGCCCAGGGTGATATGATGCAGTCAAGGTGGGGGTCTCATGGAGATTATGAAATAATAGTTCTTGCACCATACTCTCCACAGGAAATTTTCTATCAGACAATAACTGCATTTAATTTGAGCGAAACCTATCGTATTCCGGTATTGATAATGACCGATGAGATAGTAGGGCATATGAGTGAAAAAGTTATTATACCGGATTCAAGAAAGGTAAAAACCATATCCCGTACTGCACCAAAAGGCCGAAAAGACAGGTTCAGGTTGTTTGAGCCGGGGCCAAATGGTGTTGCTCCGATGCCTGCAGCGGGCCAGGGGTATAATGTACATGTAACCGGTCTTACCCATGATGAAAAAGGCTATCCTGTCATGACTGTTGATACACAGGTTGAAATGATGGACAGGCTCACCGGAAAAATCAGGAATAATCTTGATGATATAATAATGACTGAAAGCTATATGATGGATGATGCTGAAATTGTACTGGTTTCTTATGGTGTTTCCGCCCGTACATGCCTTGCTGCAGTTGACCAGGCAAGAAAAAGCGGAATCAAGGCCGGGATGTTCCGTCTTATAACTGTATGGCCGTTTCCTGAAGAAGAGATCAAGAAGATTGCTGAGAGAGTAAAAGGTTTTATAACTGTTGAAATGAATCTTGGCCAGATTCACAGGGAAGTACAGCGGTGTGTAGGAGGTAAAGTTCCGGCTGTTCTTGTGGGGCATCATGGAGGAACAATCATTCCCCCTGAGGATGTTTTGAAAAAGATGAAGGAGACTTTTTAAATTATGGGAGGAAGCCCGGATATTTCAAAAAAACAGCTTGATCATCCTTTAGATGATCTTATTCGTACTGATCGTCTTCCGCATATATGGTGTGCAGGGTGCGGTATCGGAACCGTTTTTTCATCATGTCTGACAGCAATTAAAGCCAGTGAATTAGAACTTAATAATATTTCAATGGTTTCAGGCATTGGGTGTTCCGGTCGTGCCGCCGGTTATGTTAAACTTGACTCCTTTCACACAACTCATGGAAGAGCTATTCCGTTTGCAACAGGTTTGAAACTGGGCAACCCGGATCTTAACGTAATTGTTTTTTCCGGTGACGGAGATCTTTTTGCCATAGGCGGGAATCATATGATTCATGCCGCAAGACGCAATATGGATATTACAGTAATCTGTGTAAATAATCTGAATTACGGTATGACAGGCGGTCAGGTTGCAGCCACTACACCCCATATGGCAAAATCAACCACAACCCCTTCAGGAAATCCTGAAGATCCTTTTAATCTACCCCTGCTTGCTTATGCTTCGGGCGCCACCTATGTTGCCCGATGGACAATGCTCCATACAAGAGAGCTGACAAGTTCAATACAGGAGGCGATATTAAAAAAGGGTTTTTCTTTTATTGAAGTACTTTCTCCATGCCCTGTAAATTATGGTAGACGAAATAAAGAGAAAGCCCTTGATACCTTGAAACTTTACCAGGAAAAAACAATTATTCGAAATGGCGCTATTCCTGCCGGCCTTGATATTGACTTTTCCAAAGAGGTGGTTTTAGGAAAATTTGTTGATGTTGAACGAGACACTTATATCGAAAGATATGAAAAGATATGCAGGCAGGAATCCTAATAACAATTCAGATAAAAAATCGGGTTAAGTATGACCAATATACAGGATAATAAAAAGGAAGTAGTAATTACCGGATTCGGCGGGCAGGGTATTGTTCTTGCCGGAACTATTCTGGGAAAGGCCGCGGCTTTGGGGGATCACAGAGAAAGTACCCTGGTTCAGTCTTACGGTCCCGAGTCTCGTGGAGGAGCATGCAGTGCCCAGGTGGTTATTTCCGACACAATAATTTTTTATCCCTATATCAAGACGCCGGACGTGCTTGTATGCATGTCACAGGGTGGTTACGACAAATATATCGGCGATCTTCCTGATGACGGAATTCTTATTATAGATCATGACCTCGTAAAGGCTAAACGCAAGGTTAAAGAATTTTATTCAATTTCTGCAACACGTATAGCTGAAGAGCTTGGTCGGAAAATGATGGCAAATATTATAATGATTGGTTTTGTTACAGCTGTTACAAAAATTATATCTATGGATGCCGCACAGGATACTGTCGTTAAATCGGTTCCTAAAGGCACAGAAGAGATGAACTTAAAAGCCTTTAATAGAGGAAGTGATTACGGTCTGTCAGTCCTTAAAGGGCGTGAGAAAAAGGCAGAAGGCCGAACAGGAGCGGTTTCATGAAGGGCTCAAAGGACAGACTTCACCGGGTTATCGTTATTGGCGCTACACCGGCGGGAATATCAGCGGCCAATAAACTTGGCGAACTGGATATCCCGGTTACACTGGTAGACACTGACTATGATCTGGATAAAAAATTATCCTGTGAGGAGTGGCGTTTAAAATCAGGGGTTCCCTTAAACTTTGCCCATCGTTCAGGGCTTATAAGGCTTTTTAGAAACCCCGGGGTGAGATGTATTCTGCCTATGGAAATCACCTCGCTCAAACATACTCCTCAAGGATTTCGCATGCGCTTTAACAGGCAGCAGACATTTATTGATCCTGATAAATGTACACTATGTGGCAGATGTTATGATATTTGTCCCGCTTTTGTACCCGAGGATGGTAAGGCTGTTAAGCTAAACAGCAGGCAGAGTCTGCCGGGTCGGGCAGTTATTGAAAAGGGCCGTAAGCCGCTCTGTCAGGAAAACTGTCCACTTGGTGTTAATGCCCAGGGATATATAACTCTTACAAAGGCCGGCAGGTATGCGGAAGCTTTAAGCCTTGTGAGGGAAAACAATATTCTTCCGGGTATTTGCGGCAGGATATGTACCCATCCTTGTGAAGACGAATGTAGAAGGGGTGAACTGGATGATGCTATTGCCATTCGTGATATCAAGAGGTTTCTGGCAGACCATGAACTCTCGGATAAATCTTTGCGTATGGAAGAAGTTGAAGCTGAAAAACAGGTAAAACAGGTAAAAAATGAAAAGATTGCCGTTATAGGTTCAGGTCCATCAGGGCTTGCAGCAGCGGCAGATCTTGCTCGTCTTGGGTATCAGGTGACAATTTTTGAAAAAGAAGCTAAAGCCGGGGGATTGCTCAGATATGGAATAGGACCCCATCGTCTACCAAGAGAGATTCTCGATAAAGAACTAGAATATATTGAAAACATTGGTATTAGGATTGAAACATCCACGCCGGTTGATTTAAAAAAAGGATCGGAAAGTCTTGATAAGGTTTTAAAAGAATATGATGCTGTAATCTTTGCTGTTGGAACATGGTCTGATCGCTGCCTTGGAATTCCGGGAGAAGATCTTCAAGGGGTTGAAGGTGGTCTTTCTTTTTTAAATCGCCTTTACAGGGAAGATATAACCGAATTGAAAAGTAAGGTTGCTGTAATTGGAGATGGAAATTCAGCATTTGATCTTGGTAGAACATTGTCCCGAATAGGGGCGGATGTAACTATACTTTCATGGTTCCCGGAAGATCTTGTTCCTGCCGATTCTGAAGAAGTACTTGCTGCCGGCAAGGAAGGCATTAAAATAAAATGTTCTCTGCAGGTTGTTGAGTTTAAAGGGAAAAACGGAAAGGTGGAAAGTATCGTCTGCAGACAGACTGCCCCGGGAGAGCCTGATGAAAACGGGGTTCCCTGGCCGGTTATTGTGCCGGCCGGTGAGACGCTTGAGCTTGAGTTTGACAGAGTATTTGTAGCAACAGGCCAGCAGGGCTCTTTTACCGGTATTGACAGTAAAATCAAGATGAATGATCATGGCTATATAAAGGTGGATGATAATAGCCGAACAAATATAAAGAAAGTTTATGCCACGGGAGATACCGTTTCCGGTCCTTCTTCTGTTGTCAGTGCAATGTCTTCGGGGCGAACTGCTGCACAAAAGGTGCATCAGGACATCTCCGGGATGGCTATGGACGAGACGGCAGGTGTAATTACAATACGGCCGGAAGAAAATGAATTCAGAAAAATACCTGATAACGTTCCGTCCCAGATGCGACCGGCAATGCCGGAGATAAGGGCTGATATTCGCAGAAATAATTTTTCAGAGGTTGCTGTCGGGCTGAGTGAATCCCAGGTGATTTCAGAGGCAGGGCGTTGCCTTCAGTGCGGTTTATGTTCTGAATGTCTTGAATGCGTTGTCGTATGCGGGGCAACAAAGGCGGTAAATCATGCTGAATCCTGCGAAGAACTTATTGAACATGCAGGAGTTGTTATTATAGCCGATCCTTCAATTGCTCCTACGGTCAAGGGTGAGGATGTGATTCGTGCCTACGGGCCCAGGTCGGCAAAAACAGATGTATATGCCATGTACGTTCGCGGCTTTGCTTCAGCGGCACAAGCTATGATGCTTCTTGGAAAGACATCTCAAAGGCCAAAAGGGCATGGAGTATCATTTTCTCCCCCTGATCCTGGATTATCACCGGAAATTCGTCTTGGGATTTTTGTCTGTAAGTGTAATGAATCCCTTGGGTGGCTTGATGAAATGAACAGGTACGTAGAAGAACTGACATCTAATGAGGATGTGGTTCATTCGGAAATACTAAACTCTGCATGTGTACCAGAAGATACAGCAGGTATAATAAGAACGATTCGGGAAAAAGGAATTACACGTGTTGTTCTTGCATCCTGTGTATGCTGCCCGCTGAACTTTGTCTGTAACTCATGTACCGATCAGAGGAGCCGTCTTAAAGAAAATCTTTTTAAAGGTACCGGAATAAGTCGCTCAATGATAGAAACATGCAATATTCGTGGAGAGGCTCTTCGCCTTGTTGAAAAAGATGCTTCTCTTGCTTTAAGCCGATTTGAGGGTATGCTGGAACGTTCGGTGAACAGGGGAAGAAGGCTAAAACCGCTTCCAGCCCCTGCAAGGGACTATAATTTTAATACCGCTGTTATAGGTGAGTCGGAAGCGGCTATAAACAGTGCTTTGACTCTTGCAGAATCAGGTGTTGAGGTTTTCTTATTCGGAATATCTCAGGCGCCACCTGTTGATGTGAAAAATCATCTCAATGTACATTTTTTTGAAAATTCCACTGTAAAAGCGATTACGGGAACAGTGGGAAATTTTCAGGTTTTTATTGAATCCAACGGTTTCAAACAGAGTATAAATGTTGGTGCCCTTATAATTGGAGAGAAGACAAGGAAGGATATTCATTATATTCATCAGGATGGCCTGCCTGGCAGAAGTGTACGGTCGGTAATGCAGAAAGCAGGAGTTACCGGAATACCGTTTTTTTATCCCGGGGCTACAGCAATTTCCGGACTTTATCTGGCAGATCCTCCCGGCATAAATGTTTCAAACAGGCAAAAAGGGGCTGCGGCCGCTGCCCATGCCATAGCTATCATGCCACGTGGTCCGCGACAGAGCAGGGGTTTTACTGTTGTAATTGATGAAAATAGATGCAGGGGATGTGGTCGTTGTGACATGGTATGTCCATATCAGGCAGTATCCCTTCAGAAGAACCAGGTAGAAGGCTGGTATGCGACTGTTGATGAGGCTCTTTGCAAAGGATGCGGTAATTGTATATCAGTATGTCCTTCGAGTGCTGCCGATAGCCCATACCGCAACCATTCCTCACTGGAAAATATGCTTGAGGAAATACTGGAATAAAAAAGATACAAAAAAAGAATCTGGAAAATATGGATAAATATAAAATCATACTGTTTTTATGCAACTGGGGACCTCATGCTGCATTTCAGGCGTTGCAGGACAATAGAGATGCAATTCCTTCTGAAATTCATATGGTTAGAATTCCATGCACCGGAAGGATCAGTAAATCACTTCTTCTGAAGGCATTTGAAAAAGGTGCAGATGGTGTTATTCTTATGGGGTGTAGGCATGGATCCTGTCATTATGGAACCGGGACCGAGACTGCTGAAAAAAACACAGAGGACACAAGAAAAATTATTGAAACACTGGGGATTGGGAAAGAGCGCCTTAAATTTGTTACATTTCATCCGGATGAATCTGATTTGCTCCTTGAATTTCTGAATAGTTTCACCAAAGAGATTGCTTCTTACAGTCATACTCATGTCACCAGGAGCAAGGACCCTGAACCATGGGTCGAAAAATCAATTGAAGAAATTGTTTCAAAGCATGATGTGTTTGCCTGCCAGGATTGTGGAAAATGCACATCCGCCTGCCCTCTTGCACTCACCGGGAAACCTTTTTCACCAAGGGCTGTGGCGGCTGCTGTGATTTCAGGTGAAGTAAATGATGAATCAGTAAAAAACGATATATGGTCATGCCTTACATGTGGAATATGTTATGACAGGTGTCCTTCTGCCGTTAATTTTCCAGAGTTTATAAGGGATGTTCGCTGCTATTACAAAAACAGGGAAATTACCGGACAGGAAACTCATGGCGGTTTTTTTCAATCTCTCATGCGTACAATGACTTCATCGGACCTGAAACCAACCCCCTGGAGCTGGCTTCCTGAAGAAATCAAAACAGACAGTAACAGCAAGGTTCTTTTTTTTGGGGGCTGTGCACCTTATTTCGACATTTTTTTTAGGGAATTTCTTGGAGTAAAAACCTGCAATATTCTGGCTGACAGTCTGCGCCTCTTAAACTTTTTTGATATTCAACCTGCAATTTTGGAAGAAGAAAGATGTTGCGGACATGATCTGTTGTGGTCAGGCGACAGGGAAAACTTTACAAGACTTGGAAAAATTAATGCTGACCGGATTCACCAAATGGGAATCGAGGAAGTAATTACATCCTGCCCCGAGTGTTACAGAACTCTGGCGTACGATTACCCGGAACATGGTATAGAATTGAATTTTAAGGTCACCCATTTATATGAGCTGCTTGAAAATGAAATTAATAAAGGAGCGGTTCAGTTCAAGAAGATTAATAAGAAACTTACAATTCAGGATTCATGCCGTTTGAACCGTTTTGAAAATATCTATGATCAATCAAGAAAGCTTATTAACCGTATTAATCCTGAGTCTTTTACAGAAATGCAGAACAACGGAAAGACTTCAATCTGTTGTGGAAACAGTGCATGGATCGGTTGTGATTCCTTTAGCAAAGCTCTTCAGGTAAAACGGCTCAATCAGGCTCATGATACAGGGAGTGATGTTCTTGTTACATCATGCCCTAAATGCCAGATTCATCTTAAATGTGCCATGGAAGATCCTTTTAGAGAAAATGAACTTAAAATTGAGACAATGGATTTAACCAGTATAATAGCTAAAACACTTCGCTGGGAGTAACGATTGGGGAAAAAGATGCAAGTAAAAAGTATGACTTCAGCAGACTCGGAAAAACAGGCCAGGATAGGTGTATATGTCTGTCATTGCGGTCTTAATATTAGCAAGACTGTTGATTGCGCCAAGGTTGCCGAGGTTTCAAAGGAACTTGAATATGTTGTAGAGGCAAAAGATATTGCCTATGCCTGTTCGGAACCAGGTCAGAAGGAAATCGTAGATGGTATCATTGATAATGACCTTGACCGTATAGTGGTTGCCTCCTGTTCACCCAGGCTTCATGAACCTACATTCCGTCAGATGCTCCAGAAGGCCGATTTGAACCCCTATATGCTGGAAATGGCCAACCTTCGGGAGCAATGCAGCTGGGTACATATGAGTGAACCGGAAGCTGCGACCCGAAAGGCATTAGACCTTGTTAAAATGTCTGTATCACGAGCAGCTCTTCTATGGCCGCTTTTTGAAGAGACACTACCCCTTACAAAACGGACGATGGTTATCGGAGGAGGAGTGGCTGGTATCCAGGCGGCTCTTGACCTTGCAGATAACGGATATGAAGTGGTTATGGTTGAAAAAAACCCGTCTATCGGGGGTACCATGGCCAAGCTTGATAAGACCTTTCCAACTATGGACTGCTCAATCTGAATTCTCGGTCCGAAGATGACGGATGTCGGTCGACATCCAAACATAAAAATGCTCACCATGAGTGAAGTAGTTGGCATTAAAGGTTATGTCGGTAATTTCAAGGTAGAAATCTTAAAACGGGCTCGATATGTAGATGAAAGCGAATGCACAGCATGCGGTGATTGTGTAAAAGTATGCCCCGTTGTCAGATCTGACGAATTTAATGAGGGCCTGTCTTCACGCAAGGCTATCTATTCGCCTTTCCCACAGGCGGTTCCATCCTCTTATTTAATTAATGTTAATGAATGTCTGGGGCATAACCCTTCGGTTTGTTCAAAATGTCTGGATGCATGTGACAAGAAATGTATCGATTTTCAGATGTCAGATGAAAAGATTGTTGAAGAAATAGGTACTATAATAGTTGCCACCGGCCTGGAACCGTATGATCCCAAGGAACTTGATGAATACGGATATACAAGATATGAAAATGTTCTGACAAGTCTTGAATTTGAACGTCTTGTTAATGCCGGTGGTCCGTCACAGGGAGAACCGATCCGGCCTACAGATAGAAAAACCCCTAAATCTGTTGGTTTTATTCAATGCGTAGGATCCCGGTCAGCCCGAAGGGGAAGTGAATACTGTTCAAATACCTGTTGTATGAATACTGTAAAAAGCTCACTGGTACTCAAGGAACATTACCCTGATATTGATATAAAGGTTTTTTATGTTGATATTCGTGCTTTTGGAAAAGGCTTTGAAGACCTTTATATGCGCAGCAAGCGATATGGAGTTCAATATTTAAGAGGTTTGCCGGGTACTGTTGAAGAACTTGATGATTCAAGCTTAAGAGTTGCAGTTGAAAATACTGCAACTGGTAAGGTTGAATATCATGATCTGGATATGCTTGTGCTTGCCCTTGGTATGAAACCGGCAAAAAGTACACAACGGCTGCAGGAAATGCTTGGTTTGCAGCTTAATCCTGACGGTTTTTATCTTGAAGCCCATCCTAAACTTCAGCCTGTTGATGCAGCTACAAGGGGAATATTTTTTGCAGGTTGTGCCGAAGGACCAAAAGACATCAAGGAAAGTGTTACCCAGGCTTCTGCGGCATCTGTCCGTGCTATCAGGCTTATGCATAAAGGAGAAATATCAGCTGAGCCGATTACTTCTGAAATTATCGAAGAGAACTGTAAGTTCTGCGGGAAGTGTGCAGAGGTTTGTCCCTATAATGCCATTTCGTTAAATAAAGAGAAAAAGATTCCTGCTTCTGTTAATACTGCTGCATGTTCAGGTTGTGGAACATGCGCGGCCGAATGTAAGTTTGATGCTATTATCATGAATCATTTTACAGATGATCAGATCAATAGTCAGACAGATGCAATGCTGGTGGAAGAACCTGAATCAAAAATCGTTGTTTTTGCATGTAACTGGTGTTCATATGCCGGTGCAGATTATGCGGGTGTTTCCCGGTTTCAATATCCTCCCAATGCAAGGTTGATAAGAACCATGTGTTCCGGTCGTGTTGATGAAAAGTTTATTATGCGGGCCTTTGAAAAGGGTGCCCCGGTTGTCCTTGTAAGTGGTTGCCATATTGGAGATTGTCATTACATTGATGCAAATAAGTGGACTGAAAAAAGGATAATAAAACTTCAGGGAAAACTGGAAAAAATAGGGATAAGGCCTGAACGGCTCCAGCTGGAATGGATCAGTGCTGCAGAAGGTATGAGGTTTGCCGATGTCATGCGGCAAATGGAAGATCTTCGCAAAAGTGTTTCCAGCGAAGAGATTGCGGAAACTATCGAAATTCTTGAAAACAGGAAGAAATAGTTACATTTTGACACAACTATACCCACCCGGTTTTGACCAGGGTTTAATAAAGAAATTTTTAAAGGGCTGTTAAAAAATCTACTCAATATTATCAGCAGGACACTTTTTCTTGACCCCCGGTATATATCACCGTCACTAATTTTATTTCCCTTAAATAAACTCATCTTACCAGTATACGAGGACTACGGGACATGATGAATCCTCCTTTCTCTCTTTATTTTGGGATAATTTTGCTAAAAACAACAATGTTTTTAACCAAAAGAAAATATTATATGTATTTATTTTAACTATATATATACATTTTTGAAGTCATTTAATTATATAAAATTATGTAATTGATTGAAATTTTAGTACAATTTTCTTGACTTAATGGTATTTTATGATAATTAGCCATAACTAAAGCACAATGATGCGAACCTTATTATAAGAAACAAAACCTTAAATTAAGCACATGACATTTTAAAACTCAGTTATTATGGGGTGTGGGGAATCACAAAAAATGGTAAAAAAGATTCCTTAATAAATACTTGTTCGTATTAATTGTGGTGAAAAAAGGTAGCCATCGTTTAATTTTTTAATCAGTATATGGCAGTATGAATTATTAAGGTTGACTTTTTTCGAATGTTTCATTAGTTGTTCATGATTTTTAATTTATAGGGGAAATTAACTTAAAAGATTTATTGGGGAGGGTTGGAAATGAAGAAACTTATTTTGTTTTTATTTGTCGTTTTTTTTGCTGCACAGGCTTATGCCATTGAAGTATCTAATGTAAAACTTGGCGGCCAGGTGAGGGTGCGTGGTTACAACTTACAGAATTTCTGGGATTTTGATAATGATGTAGACAGTGACAACTGGTCTGTGATCAGACATAAAACAAGTGTTCATGCCGGTTTAGATTTAGGTGACGGAATTTCCGGTTTTGTTAAAATTACAAATCAGAACTGGGGTAACGGTGTAACTGCCAGTGACAATAACGATCTTTTTGTTGATAATGCATGGATCAATGTCAAAAATTTTCTTGACCTGCCGGTTACATTAAAGCTTGGTCGACAAAACTTAATGTATGGATCCGGATTTGTATTATTTGACGGTCAGTCACAACTTGGTTCTAATTCTCTCTACTTTGATGGTATCAAACTAACCGCCCATTTTTCAGATAATATGATGTTAGATATGATTTATGTGAAAGATGAGGAAAACGCCCGTGCTAATAATGCTGCTGTAGGTGAAGATGATATTACACTGTCCGGTCTTTATTTAACATATAAAGAAACTCCGATAGTCGGTAAAGCTGAAGTATATGCACTTAACAGACATGATGAAAGCTTGGGAAAAGACATCATTATGTACGGCTTAAGAGCGTCTGACAAACTGAAATGCGGTTTTGATTACAGCGCTGAGATTGCTGTTCAAACCGGTGATGCAATGACAAATGTTGATCAGGATGCAATGGGTTATAAATTAGACGCAGGTTACACATTAAAAGATGTTTCCATGAAACCAAGATTTTTCGTAGGCTATGCTGCTTTAACCGGTGATGAAGCGGGCTCTACCGATAATGAGCGTTGGGATACATTCTACGGCGGATGGCCGCAATTTGGTGATCTCCTGGCATTTAAGTATATAAATGCCGGACCGCTTAATATTCTTAATACTACAGACCCCGGATACAATAGTATGAGTTCAGTAGGTGGAGAGGCTGTGTATTCAAATATTAACATTTTGACAGTCGGTACCTCTGCAGCCCTTACAGAAAAACTTTCAGGAAAAGTATCTTATTCAACTATTACTTTTGATGAAATTGTCGGTGATGATGAATTTGGTAATTATGTTCAGGGTTCAGTGAAGTATAAATATTCTAAAAACCTGAGTTTTTCAATCTATGCTGCAATGATTGATCCGGGTGATGCGTTTGGAACAATGGAAGATAAAGCAACAGAATTTATGTGGGAAGCAGATCTTAGATTCTAATTTTCATAAAGTTTTTACTTAAAATTAAAACGGGGTGCCAATTATGGCTCCCCGTTTTTTTTGAAGCAGTTTTCCATGCTGATATTTTAGATTCGCAGATATTATGAAGATTTAATGGTTTAATTATGTTGCGAGAAGACCCCGCCATATCCAACCCCTATATTTTTTCTGTAATAATTAATTTAACGAATCATCCTTCCAGTACTTTGTACCTTTAATCGTTGCCTGGAGAGCTAAACCAGACTCTGTTAACTGATATATAGTAATATTATCAACGGTAATCTCACCACCAACAGCCGCTCCTTTGTCACTGGCCTTAGCTGCCGCATCAGTTTGCGCTCCAAAAGCCCAGCCTTGTTCTACAAACCGGTACATGCTGTCAGTGCTATGGAATACGAATACTGCGCGGAAGTCTTTAACGCCCAGACCTAAACCGACACCAACCTCACCCATTTTCATAAACGTGTGTTTACCGGTCTTATTATTTTTGGCGACACCATATCCTCCACCAAAACTGGCAAAGATAATATTGATATTAAGGTTGCTGAACACGGCATAACCCGGGGCACTGGAAATTTGTGCTCTAACGTCCGGCTTTAATTTATAAAGATCTGAGAGCACATTATTTTTCATGGATAAAATTGACTGTTGCTTTTTCGCAGTGGTTTTTTTACCACCGGTGCCACCGGTAGTAGCACACCCCCCAATGGTTAAGGTTAATATTATACAAGCTATTATAGATAAACGATTCATGGTTGTTCTCCACTTTTGAGATGGGTTTGATAAATATTTGGTTCATGTTAAGCAAAAAGCATGATTATAGAGGTAAGAATATCAAAAAGCTATAAAAAATGCCGAGGCTATTTATAGTTTTGTATAATTACGGGTAAATTCACGACTCATATTAATCGTCATAAATGTCTATGCCGGGATAGAACTTTTCGGCACAATCATGGCATATGCGATGAGAGAATTCAGCGTCTGATCGCTCCCTTACATATTTCTCTTATTGCTGATACCTATAGGGTTCTGACTCCATAATGATTCTATGAAGTTCCTATTTATGTTTATTAAGCTCTTCGTCCCGGAGTACGCGGCGCAAAACTTTACCTACGACAGAAGTAGGAAGGGCGTCACGAAACTCCACTGATCTGGGCCGTTTATAGCCTGTTAAATATTCCTTACAAAACTCGATTATTTCTTCTTCAGTAGCTGTTTCACCAGGTGCAAGCTGAACAAATGCCTTGACAGCTTCTCCGCTTTTTGGATCAGGTACTCCGATAACAGCTGCATTGGCAACCTTTGGATGAGTGTACAAAACTTCTTCCACTTCCCGCGGATAACAGTTAAAGCCTCCAACAAGTATCAAATCTTTTTTCCGGTCAGTAATAATTATATAACCTTCATCATCAATGTGCCCGATATCTCCAGTCAGAAAATACCGATGGCCTTCTATTTCACGAAAGACAGCTTTGTTATCTTCGGGTTTATTCCAGTAGCCGGTCATTATCTGCGGCCCGGTGATAGCGATTTCTCCATCTTCGCCCCGGGGCATTTCATCAGTACCGAGTTCCATATCCAGGATTTTAACGTTTGTGTTGGATATGGGGAAGCCGACAGACCCGAATTTTCTATCTTCTTTATTACTGGGGTTTCCCGTAGCCAGGGGAGAGGTTTCGCTCAAACCGTAACACTCCAAAATAAATGACCCGGTTTTTGCCTCAAATTTTTTTGCTACCTCTACCGGTAGTGGTGCTCCGCCTGATCCGCATCCTATAAAAGAGGAAAGATCATATTTTTCAAGAAATGGGTGATTTGTGAATGCGACAAAGATAGTCGGCACCGCAGCAAGGACTGTTACCTTGTATTTTTCAGCAGCCTTTAAAACTTCTGTAAACGGGGGGTTGCCTGCACGTGGATCAGGAATACAAACAAGACGGCTGGCAGTCATACATGACCAAAGCATGACTATTGTCATCCCGAAACTGTGGTACATGGGCAGAACTCCAAGAAATGAGTGAAAACCGCCTATTCTTAGCATTTCTGCAGACCCGCCGGGTTCCTGGGGAATTCTCATCCATTGCTGGAGGGCGTTTACGTCAAAAACAATATTTGAGTGAGTCAGTGCAGCGCCTTTGGGTACCCCGGTTGTACCGCCGGTGTAAATTATTACGGCCAGGTCTTCAGAAGGATTAATCTCAACAGACGGCGGTTCAGGAATGGCAGAGGCTACTATGTCATCAAAGAAAAGGTGTCCCGGTTCGTGTTTTTCAGCCTTTGGGATTTTACCTAAAAGCCCTCCGATAAAGGCTTTTAACGGGGGGAGATAGGATTTTACACTGCAGATAACAACGGTTTTAACATCTGTATTCTTTACGGCATCGACAGTTGTAGGGTAAAATAGTGGATGGTCCATGCAAAAGAGAGCTTTTGCACCGGAATCTTTTAGCTGGTAGTTGAGTTCAGAAGAAGTGTACATGGGATTACAGGTAACACAGACACAGCCGGCCTTGAGGATTCCGAAATAAACTGCGGGATAATGTGCAAGGTTGGGCAGAAAAATGGCTACACGCTCTCCCTTCTTTATTCCCCGACCGGCCAAAAAATTTGCCACTCTGTCAGCAGTATCTTTGACCTGGGCAAATGTTCGTGTGCTGTCACTGAAGATTGTATAGACTTTATCAGGGAAATCCCGGGCAGAATCATCAAGAATCGAAAACAGAGGTTTTTCAAATCCTGAAATTTCACGTGGTACACCTTGGGGCCATTTGTCAGTGGGCCAGGGTTGTAATGTCATATTATCCTCCTTACGATCTCTTTTTTTATAAGTCTGAAGTATTATATTTAGTCATTTAAAACCTGTTCCCGGGGACAGTTGAAGATCCCGTGACGAATTGGGGTCGGACAAAGCTTATATTTTCTCGGACTTTTCAATCGAGTTCCCAGCGAAAATAGTACCAGTTGTGTGATAAAAGGCCAAAACCAACAAATCCTTCCATCGAATTGGAATCTTTATTCATTTCTTCAAGGCTTGCATATAATTTGTGCGGGGGAATTTCTAAGTAAGCAATACCAGTTCCATACGCCCCTACACCGAAACCTTGCTGGTGGGTATAATATTTAATTGATATGGAAGGGTTCAAAGTTGCTTCAACATTGAAATAACCGATTTTTCTATTTTCTTTTGAATTAATCGGCTGTCCGGCCATAACCTTTGAAATAATTTCTTTATTTTCTTTATCCAGATCTGCCTGGTGAGATGAATAAAACTTATGCATTTCCTCTGTATTTGGTAGTTGGGTTGAAAAAAACAGATAACCAAATAACCCGAGGACTAATAGTAATAATGACGTTAACGTTAAAGTGAGTATCTTCAATATTCTCATAGTTTTTTTTGCCTCAAACATCCAGGGTAATAAACGTTCCCGGTCTTTAAACTGTTTCAGTAAAAACTCTTTTTTATGGCATCAATGTGTTGCCTTTTTAAAAATTAACAATAATAGTCAAAACACAGTCCGAAATCTTTAAAGGATTAATTTTACTACCAAAAAGAGCCTTCTAAGAACTATTTTTTATATTAACAGTTGGTTATAAATGCTTGCTTGGTCCGACCTATTTCTCATCAAACGTCCGGGTATTGTCACTGAAGATTGTGTAGACCTGATTAGGGAAATCCTGGACAGAATCATCAAGAATCGAAAAGAGAGGTTTTTCAAATCCTGAAACTTCACATGGTACGCCTTGGGGCCATTTGTCAGTGGGCCAGGGTTGTAATGTCATAATATCCTCCTTACAATCTCTTTTTGTGAAAGTTAGAAGTATTATATTTAGTCATTTAAAACCTGCTCCCCGGGGACAGTTGAAGATCCCGTGACGAATTGAGGTCGGACAAAGCTTATATTTTGATATTTTATTCCTTTAAACCATAGGCAGTCTCTTTCTATATCGTTCTTTTCGGCATAAAAAACAAGGTTTTTTGCCTAAAACCAGGCGATTTTAATACAAAATATTGCTCGGTTTCATATAATTATCTTGGTTCTATCCTAAAGCTGATTAGTTAACTGGCCACTTAATAATATGGTTCTTTCCTTGACATCTTCAATAGAATGGTAATAGTGGTACTTAACGGAAAAAAAACGGAGAAATGCTATGCCGATATTTGAATTTAAATGTATGAAATGCGAAGAGTTCGTCGAATTTTTAGTAATGAAAGATAGTGACGAGCATGAGGTTGTCTGTCCGAAATGCAAGTCTGAGAATCTGGAACGTGTTTTAAGCAGTACCAATTACAGTATGAAGTCTGCCCCTGGCGGCGGTGGTGGTGCCGCTGAACAATCATGCGCCCAGACAAGAACCTGCTCAGGCGGGTCATGTACAACATATAATATACCCGGTGAATGCTAAAGACCTTTGAATAGCATCCCTTTTTGTCCAATTTCTTTGTCAGACTCAAATTTTAAACCTCGAAATACTTAATGTATTCCTCCGGTTAAAATTTTCGTCTTCCTTGAACTTGAACAAAAATAAACACTTTTCAAAGGTCTTTTAGATAACTTATACTCCTTTTTGCCCGAGTAGAACTATATTTTAAATGTTAAATTTGTTCCTTCGGATAAAGCCCTCTTTAGTCGTATAAACCATCGAAACACTTAACGTAATCCTTAAGCCTGTTACTAAGGCATCCTTGTAAAATCGGTTCTACGATTCTTTGCCCTGCCTTCAGATGTTGTGTTCGGGGCTATTGGTTTGGAAAAACCGTATCCTGTTGAGGAAAGCCGATTTTCATCTATACCTTCTTTGACCAGATATTCAACGACCGCTTTAGCCCTATCATCAGAAAGCATCCGGTTATATGTTTCGTCTCCTCTATTATCCGTATGACCTTCTACACTATAGTTTAAATCCGGATTTCTTTTCATAAAATCAACGACATTATCCAGAATCGGGGAATTCATTGATTTAATTTCAGATTTTCCTGTATCAAATTTTAATCCTTCAAGTGCCTGACAACCGACTCTGTCAACCATGGTACCTTCCGGTGTGGTCGGACATAGATCCATTTCATCAATGACATCATCTCCGTCTGTATCCAGAGCACAACCATCGGAATCAACCTTATAACCTTTAGGAGTTTCCGGGCATTTGTCCATATCGTCAGTAACACCGTCTCCATCGCTGTCTAATAAGTCTTTTTCCAGAAAGACTTTTTCTACAAAGTCTGCCATATCTTTATTTGAATAGATTTGATCAGCGGTAACGTAAATCCCGCATCTGCTTACGGCAGCGATTAATTCCATTAGAGTTTTACCTCCCGGATCATCTCCAACAAGTATTGTATAAATACAAAGCCTGTCCCCAAACTCTTTTTTAAGGGCTTCGGATGAGTCGACTGCTGAATTATCCATCTGTATTCCGTCGCTTACGATAATAAGTGCTATTTTTCCGTTAACAGATTTAAGATCTTTTCCTGCATTGTCTATTGCAAGACTCATAGGGCTCGCTCCGTAGGCCTTTTTTACCTTATGGAATGCATCACTAAGACCTTTTTTGGAGTATTGTGTCATGCCGTATGTCATTCTGGTTTGTTTTTTGAAGGATATACTCCCACCAAAGGCTCTTAGGCCACCGATCAGTTTAATATCCGGTATGGTCTCATTCATACGGCTTACGATCTCGCGTGCGATATTGAACTTGTCATTGTCATTGTATTTTTCCGCCATCGATCCTGAAGCATCAAAGATTACTAAAAAATTGTCCACTTTAGGAACAAAACTGCCTTTCTGAACCATTGGGGTTATATCTGAAGGAGTAAACTTTGTTAGAGGTTTTTGGGTTGCACAACCGAGTATCAAGCCTGTGATTGCGATAAAAAACATGGTTTTTAAAAATTTATTGAACATAGTAATATCTCCTTTTTTGAAAAATCCGAAGCGCTCTTTCTAAAATCGTTTTAAAACTTCTATAGAATAAAAATTAATAATATACAGCCTATCAACTTATTAAATACAATCTGTATGAAAAACCCCAGATTATATATATGTATGCAAGCAGTTAAAGAATGCTTGGTATATTATTGAAATTTAAAAAGTAGTTTCTTATCCTGATCTGAACTGATTTATATGAATTTTTAAATATTATTTAGACCTGATTTCAAGAATACATCCATCGAACCCAATCCGCATATTTTATATGGGTTCTAAATTATGTTGTTAAAAAATGTTTGTGATACATTTAGATGTTTCTATTGCTCAGGGACACTTACTCTTAAGCGGAATCTTTTTACTTGAAATTATATTAATTCCGCATTATCGGATATACAGCAAACAGTGAGTCAATAAATGTCTTCTTTGAGGATATTGTGCTTGAATCTTCAACAAGACTAAGTTTAATATATTGATATCAAGTTAAAAACGATGTAATATTACTCGAGATTACCTGAGGTGTCAATTTTATAATTCTATCTTAATTTAATGGAATCGTAAAAAAAGTCTCCATTTGAATTGTTATAGCGTTTGATCAGACTCTCGAAATACTACAAGTATGACTTATCGACCGGCTATCCATTATTTATTGTATATGAAGAATTTTTACTTTGATATAGTTTATGGCTTTGTACGAGTTTATCAATTTTGTTTCTGGTCAATGCTTTTCTTATCAACGATCGTTAATTTAAACCATCCAGAGTAGAGCTTTATGAAAACAATTGTGAGTCTTCAAAATGTGACTAAAGATTATGGTCAGGGGGAGGTGGTTGTACGAGCACTTCGGGGAGTTGACCTTACCATAAATAAAGGTGATTTTATGGCAATGGCCGGTCCTTCCGGTTCGGGGAAGAGTACACTTCTCAATATTATCGGGGGACTTGATAAGCCTACGTCGGGTATTATTGAAGTAGAGGGGAATGAAATAAGCGGCCTTTCAATGACCGCTTTAAGCAAACTTCGGAGGGATAGAATCGGTTTTATTTTTCAAAGCTATAACCTTATACCGATTTTAACTGCATTTGAGAATGCAGAATATGTTCTCATGCTACAAGGTATTTCTGTTGCAAAAAGGCAGGAAAAGGTATTTTCTCTTCTTAAAGATGTCGGGCTTGAAGGTCTGGAAAACCGTTTGCCACGAGAACTTTCCGGGGGGCAGCAGCAGAGAGTATCTATTGCCCGTGCTATCGCTTCGGAACCTGCGCTGGTTCTTGCTGATGAACCGACGGCAAATGTAGACTCCAGGACAGCAAAAGGGCTTCTTGATCTTATGGGCAGACTTAATGAAGAAAAAGGGGTTACTTTCCTGTTTTCCACACATGATCCTGAAGTGATGAAAAGGGCAGAGATTCTTTTATGGCTAAAGGACGGAGAAATAAAACACAACGGAGCACCTTCGGAGAACCCGGATGAAGAGTAAAAAAGTGCTGTTGTTTTTTAAAGGACACGTAGCAGCATTCTTATTGTTTTTAATATTAACATGTCCTCTGAAGGTTTTTGCCATATGGGAAAGCCCTGACGGTAGCATGGATATAGGCGGAAGTTTCAGGTCAATTGCAGGTGTTTTTGACTATACCAGGCTTCCTGAGTTTTATTCCCAGGGCAAGAAAAAGGACTATCCTGTTCAGACCATATTCCGCTTTACTTCCGAAGGTCGCCCTTCAGAAAATATTTCATTTGAAGTACATATTGTTCAAAGCAATGATTTTTCAATTGTAGATGAGTCGGGTAATATCTACACATCTCAATCATCCTCACGTTATCGGGCCATGGACGTAACATTGGACTGGCATAAGGATAATGAAAATTATGCAAGGCTCTGGCTGGACAGGTTTAATATAAAATATTCTTTTCCTGTTGCAGATTTAACCATTGGGCGTCAGGCGATTACATTCGGTAAAGCCTATTTCTGGAACCCAATGGATATTTTTAAACCGTTTGAACCAGGACAGCTTGACAGGGATTACAAACCCGGTGTGGACGGCTTTATGCTGGATATATCTCTGGGTGATTTTTCCGGTGCTGCCCTTATTGGGGTTTTAGGGCCCGAAGTAAATATAATATCAGGTTTTACCGGCAAGGATAGTACATGGAATTCGTCTTTGTATGGTTCGGCACTTCTATCTCGTTTTTATACAAATATTTCGGAGTGGGATTTTTCCTTTCAGGCGGGGAAGGTTTACGGTGGTTATCATGTAAGTTGCGGAGCAATTGGTGAAATCGGATTTTTGGAATCACGAATAGAGGCGGCATATTTCAAATCGGAAAAAGACACCCCGGTGTTTTTTCAAAGCCCTGGTAACTTATCAGAAGATTATCTGGCTGGTGTAATAGGTATAGGGCGTACTTTTCCCAATACATTTGTTTTTGAACTTGAGTATTTTTTTAACGGGGCCGGTGACCCTGATAATCTGGAATTATCAATGCTTAGAAGCGTGCACGGTATGAGCTTGAATATGAGTGACCAACTCTTGGGATTAATGCTCAGTTATGAAATCATGCCAGTTTTTATTGCCAGGTTTGGACTGATATACTCTGTTTCCGACCATTCAAGCCAGGTTCTACCTTCCTTCTTTTTATCTTTATCTGATGAAGCGGATCTCATTGTCAGTGCAACAATAAATTATGGTAAGAATCCGTATCTATACCAGGGAAGTATACCCAGGATGGGAAGTGAATTCGGGAGTTTCCCTGATATCATGCTTATTGAGTTTAAATATTATTTTTGATGGTGTCGGAAAAAGTCTCCATCTATTGCGTTATCGTGTTTTGCCAGACATTCGACATAATAAGTGTATTCCTTCACGTTCGGCCAAAACTATGCCTTGTATATGAAGATTTTTACTTAGTAATGGTTATACTTTTTTAAATAGGTCATCATTTTAGTTTCGGGTAATAGTCAACGGTCTCCTTATAACAGTTTTAGTTGGCTAATCATTTCTGATAATTCTTCAAACCCTGAAACCCTGTAAGCTGACATACCGATTGAACGTGCGCTTTCAACATTGATAAGAGTGTCATCGAAAAAAAGAATTTTTTCAGGTAGGCAGCCAATAGATTCGGCCGCAAAGCTGAATGCTTCTTTATCCGGTTTTAGCAGACCTGTAATATGGGAAGGAAAGTTAAAGTCAAAGAGGTTCGGAAGGTTCATTTCGTTACTTATTCTATCCCAGTGAAGTTCATTTGTATTTGACAGGCTTGCAATATTATATGTTCCTGATACTTCTTGAAGAAGTTTTTTTACTCCCGAGTAAGTATCGCTGATCCAGTATGGGAACTCCTCAAGAAAGCGGTCTGTTTTAACCGGCAGCGAAAACTCACTGATTATACCGGAAGCAAACTCTACAGGTGTTGCTCTGCCGGACTCGAAATTTCTAACAGCATTTGATTTTAACCAGAGATTAAGCAGCTCTTCTACCGGTTTATTTCCATCAGTCCATTCAATCATTCTGGAAGTACCTGTAAGCTCTATCAATACACCTCCCAGGTCGAACATTATGACATCGTATGTTTTTTCTCCCATGTTTTTTCCCTTCTATTTGCAGGTGTAGTATATAGAATTTTTGTGTGTTTAAAAAACCAAATATTTCAAATGATTGAATTGCATCTTGCCATTTATGATGACATCCGTTATAAATTAGTGTCATTTTGAATTCAATGATTATCTGTTTTTAGTACATTACGATATTGACGGTAGGGTGTTTTTTAGTTTAGGAATTAAAAAATATAAACATGTTTTCAAATAAATAATTTTTCAATATAATTTATAAAATATGAATTTTGTCATAAATAAAAAAATCATTGGTATTGTTTTTGGTATAATTATTTTTATGCAAAGTGCTGTTTTTGCGCAGGAAGCAGAACTTGACAATATTATTGTTACAAATACCCGGGATGATCTCCTTCTTTATTTTAATGTAAAAGGAGCTTTCACCAAAGAAATGGAAGAAGCTATTTTAAGCGGAGTTCCTGCTTCATTTACATATTTTATAACTCTTCATCGAGTCCGTGACATGTGGTTGGACGAAAAACTCTCTGATATCGAAATAGTTTACACAATTAAGTACAACAAAATGAAAAATGAGTTTGCATTTTATCAATCTCATGGAAATGAAAAGCCTGAAATCTTTAAGTCACTTAATGAAGCAAAAAAGCATATGAGTGAGATTGAAAGCCTGCAGGTTATTCAAATTGATAGACTAAAAAAGGGAAGCCATTATCAGATCAGTTCCAAGGCGGAACTAAGCAAACTGACCCTGCCGCTTTATATGCATTATTTATTATTTTTTGTTTCAATCTGGGATTTTGAAACCGACTGGTATACAATTGATTTTACATATTAAATCATCGGCTGGTTTGATGGTGTCTTAAAAAGCCTTCACCTGCTGTGTTATTGAATTTGGGCAGAATTTCAAAACGTATTCACGACCGGCAAAAAACTATGTCATATATATACCACGCATGGATGGGCTTATAACCATCTGTTATACTTTTAATGAAGCATAAGGTTTTTGTTCAACACTTCTAATAAAAACTTAAGACATGTCAGATAATTTTACTAAATCAGATTCATTAATTTCTGTGGATGAACGCAAAAAGAGAAAGCGTGAAGGCATTCTTGCTGTTTCCATTATTGCAATAATGGTGATTTTGACTTATGCGGAAACTCAGGTAATAACTTTTGGAACTGATATTCCGATTTCCAATACAGTTTTAATGTTTATTCTTATAAACATTAATCTGTTACTTTTAATACTTTTAATGTTTCTTGTTTTTAGAAACATTGTAAAACTTATTTTTGCAAGGAGGAGAAAGATCCTTGGTGCGAAACTTCGCACAAAACTGGTCCTTGCCTTTATAACACTTTCTCTTTTACCAACAATAGTTCTTTTCTTCTTTTCAATTCACTTTATTACATCGAGTATTGAGTTCTGGTTTAATGTTCCGGTGGAACAGTCTCTTGACAAGTCTTTGCTTGTGGGTAGGGAGCTTTACAAGCATATTGAGGAAAATAATAAATTTTTTATTGAAAGAGTAGCATATCAAATCAAGACAAAGAAACGTCTGGCTCCAAACAAAATAAAAAACCTTTCCCATTATATTCTTATCAGTCAAAGGGAATTTCACCTTCACGGTGTTGAAGTATATGATACAAACTATAACAGAATTACTTTTGCCATTGATCCTGTACTTGAGAACAAATCGTTTGAGATTGTTTCAGCCGATGACATTCAAAAAGACATGGGAGATGACAAAGTCATAACAATAACTCAAGGTATCTCTTCCGGTGAACTAATAAGGACAATAGGAACAGTTCCCTTCGGAGTAAAACAGGCAGATGCAGATGCGTTTGTTGTTATATCAATCCTTATTTCTCCCGAACTTTCCAAAAATCTGTCATCAATTACAAGGGGTGTTGAGGAATACCAGCAGATAAAACTGCTGAAAAAAACAATTCAAATCGCAAATTCCATAACGCCCCTTTCAATAGTCGCACTTCTCGTTATATTTTGTGCTGTATGGTATGGGCTTTATCTGGCGAAAACAATTACAATCCCAATTATGAAGCTTGCAGAGGGAACAAGGAGAGTTGCAGAGGGTGATCTTAGCTTTAATATGGACCTTGTTGCGGATGACGAAGTAGGAATTCTTGTGGATTCCTTTAATATAATGACTTCTGATCTCCGAAAAGGCAGGGAACAGCTGGAACTTTCAAATAAAATGCTTTCAGAGCAGAGAGATGAGATTGAGGAAAGGCGCCAGTACATGGAGATAATCCTGACTAATGTTTCTGCAGGTGTTATTTCTTTTGATGCTTCAGGAAAAGTCACAATGATAAACAAATCGGCTGAAAAAATGCTCAATATTGATGCCGTGAAAATACTTGGTAAAGATTATGAAGAGCTCCTGGCCTATGATAATCTGAAACTCGCAAGAGAGGTTATGGATTATTTTACTTCATCAGAAAATGATTCCCTGTCTCGTCATGTCAGAATAACAATTGGTGGAAAACCCCTAAGCTTTTCAATGAATATAAATGCTCTTAAGGATGATACAGGTCATTATATGGGGCTCGTTGTTGTGTTTGATGATATGACGGAGCTGGAAAGAGCGGAGCGCAAGGCTGCATGGCGGGAAGTAGCCAGAAGAATAGCCCATGAAGTAAAAAACCCTTTAACCCCAATAACTCTTTCCGCTCAGCGGTTGAAACGAAAATACTCCAAGCAGATTAATAATCCTGTCTTTGAAGAATGCACGAGCACAATAATTGATCATGTTGATCTTATTCGGAATCTTGTAAATGAGTTTTCACGTTTTGCCAGGTTTCCAAGCGCAAACCCAAAGCCTCGTGACCTTCTGCCCATTGTTGAGGAGACAGTAGCCCTATACAGGGAGGGACACCCTGATGTTATTTTTGAAATCAGGGTTCTGGACAAGATACCTGAACTCAGCCTTGATCGTCAGCAGATAAAGCAGGCTTTAATAAATCTTGTTGATAATGCAATAGCATCTTTGAATTTTAATAATGACGACTGTATATCATTTACCTTATCTTATGAACCTTCTTTAGAAAAGGCCCGGCTTATAGTAGCTGATACAGGATCTGGTATTTCAGATAAAGAAAAATCTCTATTGTTTGAACCTTATTTTTCAACAAAGAAAACAGGTATGGGCCTTGGACTTACTATTGTAAGCACAATTATTAATGACCATAAAGGAACAATTTTCGTTGAGGATAATTCTCCCCGTGGAGTGAAATTTATTATTGAGTTTCCGGTTGAAGAAATGTTGATAGCCGATTAGACATTCTATCAGGCATTTCATATGTTCTGATATTTGATGGAGTCGTAAAAAGTCTCCATCTACTGTGTTATAGTGTTTGGCCAGACGTTCGACATACTACATGTATGCCTTCACGTCTGGCCAAATACTATGCCTTGTATATGAAGATTTTACTTAGCCATCGGTTATACTTTTTACGAGTTCATCATATTTAATACCGGTTTATTTATTTTGAGGAGTATAAAAAATATGTTTCCAACCATTCTTATAGTAGATGATGAGGTCTCAATTCTTAAGTCTCTGAGTGGTCTTTTGTCTGATGACGGATTTGAAGTTTTAACAGCATCAAATGGATATGAAGCTCTTAAGATTATCGATAAAGAACTACCTGACCTTGTCCTTCTTGACATATGGATGCCTGGTATAGACGGTATTGAGACATTAAAGGAGATTAAGAAAGAGAATCATTATGTTCAGGTTGTTATGATAACCGGACACGGAACAATCGAGACTGCTGTCCAGGCGACCAAGATGGGAGCATTTGATTTTATAGAAAAACCGCTTTCCATAGATAAAGTTATTGTAACAATTAATAATGCCCTTAATTTCAGGCGACTTGAAGAAGAAAACAGGTTTTTAAGGACCAAGACCATTGAGAAGCACTCAATAAGCGGTGTCAGTGAACCGGTTTTAAAATTAAAAGAACAAATAGCGGTCTCTGCACCTACTGACGCATGGATACTGGTCACAGGTGAGAATGGAACAGGAAAAGAGCTGGTTGCGCGAACTATTCACCAGTTAAGTCAGCGAGCGGAAAAAGCGCTGGTAGAGGTTAACTGTGCTGCTATTCCGGATGAATTAATAGAGAGCGAGCTTTTTGGTAGTGAAATATCACCATTATCCGGCTCATCTTTAAAAACAATAGGAAAGTTTGAACTTGCAAACAGTGGTACGATATTTCTTGATGAGGTCGGTGATATGAGTTTGAAGACCCAGTCCAAGATTCTTCGAGTTCTTCAGGAACAGAAATTTGAGAGGGTTGGCGGAGGCAGGGTTATTAATTTTAATGCCCGTGTTATTTCTGCAACCAATAAGAATCTGGAACTGGAGATTGAAAAAGGCAATTTCAGAGAGGATCTATACTATCGTCTTAATGTTATACCTATTCAAGTACCACCTCTTAGGGAGCGTTCCGATGACTTGATGGTTCTTGTAGATTCATTTTTTGAAAAATGCGCGAAACAATATCAGAGTAGTAAGAAAATAATGACCAAAGAAGCGCTTCAACTATTAACTAATTATTCATGGCCGGGTAATGTCAGGGAGCTTCAGAATCTTGTTGAAAGGCTTGCAATCATGGTTCTTAGTGATGAGATCAATGCTTCAGATATACCTGCGCCTTATAATCCTGATGTTCCTGACGGTGTTGATTCTGCCGAAGCAAAGATTTTTTCAATTGATAGCCTTAAAGAAGCAAAGAATGCCTTTGAAAAAGTATTTATTGAAAAAAAGCTTTTACGGCATGAAAAGAATGTTACCAAAACTGCGGAGACTATGGGCGTAGATCGAAGTTATCTGCACAGAAAATTAAAAAAAATGAAATAAGTAATATGGGCTTAAGGATAATAGGCGGCAGTTTAAGAGGAAAAAAAATTCTTTCTGTTAAAGGTGATGTAACAAGACCAACATCTGACAGGCTGAGAGAGTCAATTTTTAATATCATTTCCTTTCGTATAAAAGAAGCTGTGGTGCTTGATCTTTATGCCGGAACCGGTGCCTTTGGCCTTGAATCTTTAAGTCGAGGTGCAGGATCAGTTGTTTTTGTTGATAATTACAGAGACGCACTTGATGTTATTAAAAAAAATATCAGTTTATGTAATATGGATAACCGGTCAAAGGTTATAAATTGTAATATCATTAAAAATCTGAATTGCTTAAGTACAAAACAGACTTTTTTTGACATGGTTATTATGGATCCTCCCTATAACCGGGAAACAATAAAAAAAACTCTTTACAACCTCCATGACAGCCATTGTCTTAAACCTGATGCAATGGTTGTTGTTGAGCATTTTCCCCTTGAAACCATATATGAAGGATTTGATTTTTTCCAAATTACGAGTCAAAGAAAGTATGGTAAAAAACTTGTTTCATTTTTATCTTATATGATATGATATCAATTATATTTACTAATTAATGTATTCTAACTTATTGATTATGCGAGCATTGGAATTCGGATTTTATTAATTGTATAAAGGCTTATATAAAGGATCTCAAAATCTATGGAAAGAATTGCTATATACCCCGGATCGTTTGACCCGCCTACAAATGGTCATATAGATATGGTAGAAAGAGGACTCAAAATTTTTGACAAAATTATTGTAGCCATCCTGATAAACCCTTCAAAGAAATCACTCTTTACTGTTGAAGAAAGAAAAGAGATGTTCAAGGCCAGTCTGAAAAATTGTCCAAATATCGAAATTGATTTTTTTGAAGGGCTGCTTGTTGATTATGTGGTAAAGAAAAAAGCCCATGTGGTAATACGAGGTTTGCGGGCAGTATCTGATTTTGAATATGAATTTCAGCTTGCAATGATGAATAGAAAGCTGAACAGGGAAATACAGACTGTTTTTCTTATGACAGGGCTCAGATGGGTTTATATAAGTTCATCAATAGTGAAAGAAGCGGCAAGCTTTGGAGCAGACGTGTCAAGCATGGTTCCTGAGAGTGTCAATAAGATGCTTATTAAGAAATATAGTTAGTGCCCATCCTGAAATGGTCTTTTTGCCCAATATCTGCGTTGCGCTGCATCCCTCGTCATTGCGGCGTACGATAAGTACGCCTCATTCCTCGGGATTTGCGTCGCCTTGATCTTGAACAAAAATCCTCATTTCTATATGGACACTAGTTAGGGTTTATGTTTTTTTAGGACTTTTCCACGCATGCTCGCCTATTAACTGTACAAATCGGCATTTTCCAAGATTCGTTTTATGAATCCCTGATTCATCTTTATAAACTTTGATCAGTTCCTGTGTGTCTTTACTGCCCACAGGGATTATCAAGCGCCCACCTATTGCGAGTTGGTTAATTAGCGGTTCCGGTATTTTTGGCGATCCGGCAGTTATGATTATTGCATCAAATGGTCCCTCGTCTCTATAGCCTGAAGTGCCGTCAGAGTATCGGGTTAGAATATTGTGGTATTTTAATTTATCAAAAAGGCTTCGCGTTTTTATATAAAGAGGGTGAATTCTTTCAATGGTGTAGACCTTTTCTACAATTTCAGCTAAAATTGCGGCCTGATAACCTGAACCTGTTCCAATTTCCAGAACCTTGTCTTCACCTGTTAACTCAAGCTCCTGTGTCATTTCAGCAACAATATAGGGTTGTGATATAGTTTGGTTATTTCCTATTGGAAGAGGTGAGTCGATATATGCCTTGTCAATGAATGCTTCATTAACAAAAAGGTGTCTTGGTACCTTTCTGAAAGCCTCAAGCACTCTATTGTCATTTATTCCCCTGGCCTCAAGCTGTTTTTTTACCATTTCTTCACGGCGGAATGTAAATTTTTTTTCTTCTCTAATCATAATAATAATTTTTATCAATTAGGTTGAATTGCGTCAAGAAAATTGACTAGAACCTATCTCAAAAAAACATGTATCGTCCGATGGCTGTGTTATCTGCTGATTCAAAATGCTAACATACTAGGTGTATGCTGCGCTTTCTCATCATCATATGCTTTACCCTCGAACCCAATCTGCATTTTTGAGATGGGCTTTAATAATATGATAAAAGTTATTTATTTCCTTGAATTATTTGCTTATTTTTAATATTAAATGTTTTGAGATTTTTCGAATCAAAAATTCAATCTATCAATAAAAATTTACAAGACATTTTTCCGGTAAATACGGGTTAGGTTTTCACAGTGGACAGTTTTAAATATCTGGTCACATCAGTCATGTTATCGGTGGCTTTTGTTGGTGCCAGTACTGCCGGCTATATGCTGATTGAAGAGTGGAGTTTTCTGGATGCTTTATATATGACTGTTACCACTCTTACTACAGTGGGATTTAATGAAGTTCATAAATTAAGCAGGCCCGGGCAGATATATACGATCTTTATTATTTTTTTGGGAGTAGGCTTTATTTTATATGTTGCAGGTGCCGTTGTACAATTTATGGTCGAAGGTCGACTCAGACTTTTATTGGGGAGAAAAAGATTGGAAAATAAAATTAACCGTTTGAAAAACCATCATATTGTATGCGGGTATGGGCGTATCGGGCAGGTATTATGTGAGAAGCTTCGAGAGCAGTCGGTTGATCTTGTAGTAATAGAAAACAATCCTGACCTTATACCTGTTATGGATAATGATAAAATTCTATATGTGAGCGGGAGTGCTTCAGATGAGGCCAATTTGCACAAGGCCTTAATCAAAAAGGCCAAGGTCCTGATTGCGGCTCTTGCGACAGATATTGACAATGTATTTCTTGTTTTGACTGCGAGACAGTTGAACCCTGATCTTTTTATTCTTGCAAGGACCAGCCTTAAGGAGTCTGAAGCAAAATTACGTGCAGCCGGAGCTAATATGGTTGAATCACCGTATGATATTGGTGCTGTTCGAATGGCCCAAAGGCTTCTAAGACCTACGGTGACAAGTTTTCTTGATACAGCTCTTACAAAACATGATAAAAACATTCAAATGGAAGAGATACCTGTTCATCAATCTTCGAAACTTTCTGATGTTGCCCTCAAGGATTCAGGAATAAGGCAAATGTTTGACCTGATTATTATTGCTATGAAAAAGGCTAATGGAAATATGCTTTTCAATCCGTCGTTTGAAACTGTTATTGAAGGCGGCGATACGGTTATTGCTGTAGGCGAGCATGGCAATCTTGTAAAACTCGAGAATGTACTTAACCCCTAGAGACTTTTTACTAATCCATCAAATTTTATATATAATACGTTTTTCGGTAATAATTATATCAATATACTTGTCGTGGGACTCCATAGGAACCTGTTGAATTATCTGGTCTTCATATGCGAGCGATATCTTCCTCGTAGTAATCGGAAGCTTGGAAATAAACCTGTCGTAATATCCTTCGCCAGAACCTATCCTCCCGCCTTTTTCATCAAAGGCAACTCCAGGAATTATTGCTATATCAATAGTTTCAATAGGAATAGCTTTTGACTTTGCAGGGTCAGGTTCTAGTATTCCTCTATCACCTTTTATGAGATCTGAGTCTAAATTTTCTACCTTCATAAGAGTCATATTCTTTTTTTCAGTATCAAAAGCAGGAAGAGCAAAAGCTTTTTTATATTTTATGCATTTTTTCAGTATTTCGGTGGTTCTCACCTCACAATTTTGATTAATATATAAAAACGAAATATTAGCTTCAAGAAAATTTGCAAATTCAAAAAGTTGGTTTTCGATAAGCGTATTTTTTTTGTGAAGTTCATCCTCGTTAATCGAATTAATCAGATCATATATGCTGCTTTGAATTTCTCGTTTTTTTTCTTTAATATCCTCCATAAAAACATCTCCAATTTAGAAATAATTAATTTTTTTACTTATAGGCAGAATAAGTAATTAAAGTCAACTTATAATAATCATTGACTAATTAGACAGTGAGTGATAATTTAGTTATTCCGCTCTTGATGACTATTACTGTTTTTAAAGGCCGGAATCGAAAGACATTTATTTTTATCATATTCCGCATGCTTTTTCTCCATCCCCTGATTCAAAAAATATTGTAATTGAGTTGCAGGAAAAGGTGCTGATAAAATTGAAATACAGGTATTGATATGCTGGAATTGAAATATGTTAGACAAAATATTGATGCAGTTAAACGCGTTCTTATTGATCGAAATGATTCTACTGATCTTGATAAATTTGAAAAATCTGAAGCAAAGCGACGAGAGATTCTGGTTGAAATTGAGGCTTTAAGAAATAGTAGAAATGTAGTCTCTGATGAAATCGCAAAGATGAAACGCCAGGGGGAAAATGCAGATACACTTGTTAGTGATATGCGCACAGTTTCTGCAAAGATCAAAGAGATTGAAAAAACCTTATCTGAAAATGAGGAAATTGTAAAAAACACACTTATAAGTATACCGAATATTCCTCATCCTTCAGTTCCGGTTGGAAATGATGAAAGTGACAACTCGCTTGTAAGGCAGGTTGGTAACATACCGGATTTTAATTTTAAACCGCTTGCTCACTGGACACTTGGTGAAAACCTGAAAATACTGGATTTTGAAAAAGCTTCAAAGATTACCGGAGCGCGATTCCCGTTATATATGGGAGCAGGTGCAAGGATTGAAAGAGGGTTGATTAACTTTATGCTTGACCTTCATACAGGTGAGCATGGTTACACGGAGGTTTTACCCCCGTTCATTGTTAATCGAAATTCAATGACAAATACCGGACAGCTTCCAAAATTTGAGGAGGACCTTTTTAAGCTTGATGGATGGGATTATTATCTGATACCAACAGCCGAGGTGCCGGTAACAAATATTCTTCAGAAAGAAACGCTGGATGAATCAACGTTGCCCGTTAAATATACCGCCTGTACCCCATGTTTCAGATCAGAAGCCGGTTCATACGGCAAAGATACCAGGGGCTTAATCAGGCAACACCAGTTTAATAAGGTTGAACTGGTAAAATTTGCTCATCCTGATAAGTCCTATGATGAACTTGAAACACTTTTAAATAATGCCGAAGAGGTGCTTAAGCGCCTTGAACTGCCTTACCGGGTGGTTTTACTCTGTACTGGTGATTTAGGTTTCTCTGCAGCAAAAACATATGATATAGAAGTATGGATGCCCGCACAGGGTATGTATCGGGAAATTTCATCATGCAGTAATTTTGAGAGCTTTCAGGCAAGACGTGGAAATATCAGGTTCAAAAGCAAGGGGAAAAAAGGAACCGAGCTTGTTCACACTTTGAATGGTTCAGGGTTGGCTGTTGGTCGCACAGTGGCTGCCATATTGGAAAACTATCAACAGGAAGACGGGTCTGTTGTTATTCCTGATGGTTTGCGCCCTTATATGGGAAATATGGAAAGAATTCAGTTATGAGATTAAAAGATTTTCCAGAAGATATCAGGCCGTATATATTACCCGAACAGGGTGGAGACCTTGTTTACAGGTGTCTAGGGTGTGGTGCAGAGTATGGAATAAAAGAACTGCTTTATACATGCCCGGATTGCGGGGATGTGTTTTTAATATTTGATAAAGATATTGACCGGCTTAAAAAAATTCCAGGTGAGCTGTGGCATCGTATTTTTGATTATCGTAAAATGCTGAAGATGCCGTCGTTTAAGGGGATTTATCTTTACCATGAATTTATAGGCTCGATAATTAATAAGGATTCAATTGTATGGCTTGGTGAAGGACACACCCCTGTAGTTGAAGCGAATCCTTCCATGCAGGAACAGGTAGGCCTAAAGTTCTTTTTCAAAAATGATGGGCAGAATCCAAGTGCTTCCTTCAAGGATCGCGGTATGGCTAGCGCTTTCAGTTATATAAATCACTTGATTCGTGATGGTCATGTTTCCGATGTGCTTGCAATTTGTGCTTCAACAGGTGATACCTCTGCTGCAGCTGCATTATATGCTTCATACATGAATACGAATATTAAGTCAGCAGTTCTTCTACCTCACAAGAAAGTTACTCCACAGCAGCTTTTGCAGCCTTTAGGAAGCGGTGCTTTTGTTTTTGAAATTCCAGGAGTATTTGATGACTGTATGAAAGTTGTAGAAGAACTCTCGGAAAAATATAATGTTGCATTGTTAAATTCAAAGAATGCATGGCGTATCCTTGGCCAGGAGTCATATTCGTATGAAATAGCCCAGGAATTTGAATATGATATGAATAATAAGGTAGTTGTTGTTCCAATCGGCAATGCCGGTAATATAACAGCAGTTATGAGCGGTTTTATTAAATTTTTTGAAGCCGGTATTATAGAAAACCTTCCAAAAATTATTGGTGTTCAGTCCGAACATGCTAACCCTGTTTATCTTTACTATAAAGAAGTTGATCCTCAAAAGCGTGAATTTATTCCCGTAAAAGTCAAACCAAGTGTTGCTCAGGCGGCTATGATCGGCAACCCGGTATCAATGCCGAGAGTGATAAACATGGTTGATCGTTACAATAGCCTTGCGGAATCACAGATGGTTTTCTTTGTTGAGGTCACGGAACAGGATATAATGGACTGGGAGCTTAAAGCAAATAGAAACGGTCATATTGCCTGCACCCATGGGGGTGAAACCCTTGCGGGTCTTATAAAGGCAAGACAGAAAGGTATTGTTGAAGAAAATGATACTGCTATATTAGACTCCACAGCACATGCTTTAAAATTTTCTGATTTTCAGAAAATGTATTTTGAAAATAGTTTTCCACCTGACTATAAGGTTACTCCCGGTAGTAATCTTATTAATTTACCGGTTCTGATTCATCCCGAAGGTCTTGAGAAATTACCAGCTATTGGAAATCCATTGGGTGAAGAAGATTTCAAGAAGTTTGTCAACATTGTTTCCGAAGAAATTGCAGAGATATTGGATTTAAAGAAAATTTAACCATGCAATGCAAAATGAGGGAAAGAAAATGAAAAGGACATTTGTTGTCTGTGGGATTATGGGGATTTTATTTTTTTGTTTTGTTTCATGTTCGAGAAATGTAAAAAAAATCGAATACAAAAAAATGAATAGTAAAGTTGAGAAAAATGTACATACGGAGGAGGAAAAAATAGCATCGATAAGAGTACTTGGCGAAGCCTATCTTCGGGAAAAAAAGTATGCTGCCGCTTATAAGAATTTAAAGGAGGCTGAAAAGCTCGCCCCAAAAGACCCCCATGTCCATTTTGCACTCGGAATTTTTTACTATGAAAAAGAAAACTTTGATATGGCTATTGAGGAATATCAAAAGACTCTTAAGCTGAACCCTGAGTTTGCATCAGCGAGAAATAACCTTGGGATTGTATATCTTGCAAAAAAGGAATGGGATAAAGCGATTGCCTGTTTTGATGAACTTTACAACAACTATATATATGCGACGCCTCATTTTCCGATGTTTCTTACAGGACAGGCATATTTTCATAAAAAAGACTTCAAAAATGCGGAAAGTTTTTTTAAAAAAACCCTGTCAATTGAGCCTGAGTTTGTCGTTGCTATGCAGTGGTTGGGAAAAACTTACATTGAAACGAGGCAGATATCAAATGCAATTGGGATTCTTGAAAAGTCTGTCAAACTTTCTCCTCGTGTCCCGATCTTTTATTATGACCTTGGCAGGGCTTATGTTCTGGCAAGAAAGTACTCCAAAGCTCGTAGTGCTTTTTTAGAAACAGTAAGACTTGATCCTACCGGACCTCTTGCAGGGGTTGCCGAAAAAGAGGTTGCAAAATACTCGAAGATAAAAAAATGAAACAGGCTGATTAAGCTTTAATTGACTACTCCGTGGAATTCCACGGAGTAGTCAATTGAGAACAATCATTTTATATGACAGTAAACTTAGGAGGATTAACCGGAAATAAATTTTTCACTTTTCAGGGCTGCATTTCTGCTGCTTTTATTATTGAGTTTATGGAATCGTCAGCGTATCCGGGGTTTTCAGGAGATAGTACTTCAAGCAAGGCTTTAATATTCTTATAAGCTTCTTCACGTAATTCAGGTTCCTTGTGACAGATACCAACGAAATGAATGTAAAGATCTTTTGCAACCGGGTACCAGTGGGCATCAATAATAATTCCATCTTTTTCCACAACGATCATTTTACCCTGGTCATCAAAACCGGCACAGACAATATGGTCGACAACCTCTCCTGACTTTATAGTTTCACCAGCAAGACACCATGGGCAGGGATTATCAAGATTTACCCACCCTTTATGGCACTTCACACCATCAATAAGCCCTTTTTCAACAGCTGGCTGATTCCCGGCTACTACTTCTTTACCCGGACTAAGAAGAACAGCTTCAACAGGAAGAGCATCGATGAATAGTTCAATATCTTCAATAATCGATCCATATTTTGACAAGTCAGCGTATTTTATCATTTTCGTTCCTCCCCATTATAGAAATATGAAAATATTTTTCTAACAGAACATAAAAGTATACCCAATTGTTAAGTCTAAACAGGGGTGACGCCTGAAGGGTTTCTTTCCTGAAGAATATCCTCCATTCTGGACGTTACCGACTCTTTGATTTCAGGATGGGTTAGAATATAGAATTTTTCATTCCGGATAGCATTAAACACCTCTTCTGCAACTTTAGCGGGAGACAACCCTGATTTAAGGTACTGGTCCATTACCGTTTTCATTTCTTTCTCTTCTTTTGTAAGTTCAGCATCAGGTTTATTATAGCCAGTTCCCCTGTTTCTGTTAGAACTCATCAATCTTGTATCAGTCGATCCGGGACAAAGAACTGAAACATTAACCTTTGATTCAATTTCTTCAAGGTCATAGAATAATGTTTCCGAAAGTGTAACAACACCGTGCTTACTCACGTTGTATGCACTAATACCGGGAGTTGATGTTAAACCTCCGGTTGATGCGGTATTGACGATATGACATGGAGTTCCCTGTTCAATCATAATAGGAGTAAAGGTTCTAATACCGTATATTACACCCCAAAGATTTACACCCATAACCCACTCCCAATCGGAAATTGAGTGTTCCCAGGCATATGAATTGAGAACAACACCGGCATTATTGCACAGCAGGTCAACAGATCCGAATTTATCGATTGTTTTTTTAGCAAGAGTTTCAATGTCTTCTAGCTTGGAGACGTCTGTTTGAACAGCTAATACTGACGCACCGGTGGCCTTTATTTCTTTTTCTGCATTTTCCAATGCTTCAGCTTCAACATCAGAAATGACAACATTCATCCCTTCTTCTGCGCAACGTGTTGCGAGTCCTTTGCCTATACCGCTTGCGCCGCCTGTGACAACTGCTGTTTTGTTTTTGAACTCCTTCATTTCTAACTCCTTATGGATAAGATTTAAAAACTATAATTTTTACTGATTTAGATTCCTGCATAAATAATAACTCATAATATTATGATCATAATAAATAATATTAAACAATATTATTTATTCTAAAATGATGGCGTCGTAATCTCGCTATAACGTGACTACTGATTTATAGCGATTAATCAGAATTCGACGTACTACATGTATGTCTTCACTCCTTATCAATCTCTATGCATTTTATATTAAGATTTATACTTAGCCTTCAACTATGCTTTTTACGGAAGCATCAAAAGTAAATACTGAAAAATATTGTGCTGTGTATATTTTACCTTGAATTTTAACGGCTTTTTTTTCGGCTCACCTGTATCTGTTTAATTTTTTCCCAAAAATCTTCAACCTGTTTTCTGGTTTCATCAAGAGATTCGGAATTGTCAATTAAAAAGTCACAATATCCTTTTTTTTCTTCTACAGAAAGCTGAGTATTAATAATACTCAAGGCCATTCCCTTGCTGCAGTTGTCTCTTTTTGTGAGACGTTTTATTTGTTCTTCTTCTGGAACATAAACCATTAAGAGTTTATGAAAGGTAGTTTGCATTTGAGCTTCTACAAGAAGAGGAACTACCACCTGTATTATTACATCAGGATCTTTTTTTGCATACTCTGAAACCAGCTTTGTGTATTCTGATCCAAGCCTTGGATGGATAAAACTTTCAAGTTTTATTTTCTTTTGAGGGTCACTGAAAACTATTTTCCTCATCATTTCACGGTTAAGTGTTTTATCTTCATTTAATATTTCGTCACCAAAATATGATACTATGTCCTTCCATGCCGGTTTTTCCGGTTCAACGACAACCCTGCTTAAAATATCAAAATCAATTATCGGCGCGCCAAGTTCTTCCAGCATATCCGCGACAGTGGTTTTTCCACTGGCGATACCGCCTGTTACACCAAGAAGAAGCCTGTTATCATTACCACTCAACGCTTGAATAAACTCCAGGCTTTCATACGATGCCGGGGATGAATTGTTCATATATTTTTCTACTCCTTTCAAAAAGACACCTTTTAATTAGGTCTCTTGTTAAATAACCAAGCCGGGATTTATTCAGATTACAAAGTTTTTAGAAACTCGTTAAAAGTATAACCCATGGTTTATGGAAAATAACTACCTGATGAAGCTTTTACGAAAACTTATGATTAGATTCAAGAAATAAATGATGAAAGGGTGTAAAAAATCTCCATCTACTGTGTTATAGATGTTGCCCAGACGTTTTACATAAAACATGTATGCCTTCACGCTCGATCAACCGCTATATATTGTGGTTAAATAAATTTAAAAACACTGGTCTCTGATCTAATTGATGTCAATTGAAGAAAAGACGGGGAAACAATTTTTATTACCTAAATTGTTATAATTATAATTGCTGAAATGATTTCAGCCATGCAGGATTTTTGATATTGGAACCAGTTTGATATCGGCATTTGCAGGATTTTTGATAAAAATTTCTATTGCTTTAGCTGTTTCAGGAAAAGGGTGGCCTATTGCTATACCGCTCCCATATTTTTTTGCGTGCGCTTTTAAAATTCTGAGTTGTGTAAGAATATAGTGTAAATTAGGGTTATTATCCAGAAAAACATTCCTGCTTGATGTGTACATATGAAGTTGCCTTGCAGTTTTATATGCCACTGAACGATCAGTTGTGCGGCTGTCAATAAAAAAGAGGTTTTTGTCTCTTATTACCTTCAAGGCATCTACCATTTTGCTCTGCTTTTCGGTATACCCTGAACCCATATGGTTATTTACTCCTGTTGCATATGGTACTTCGGAAATGTTTTCTTCGACGATTTCTGAAATTTGTTCAGACCCAAAATTCATAAAAAGTGCCCCCGGGCCAGGATCTATACTGCTGTTTCGTGGCTCCATTGGCTGGTGGAGCATTATTTCATACCCCTTATCATTTATTTCCTTTGAAAGGTCCCGCGTGAGGCTAAGCTTTGGGAGTATGGAAAAAGTGATAGGAACATCCAGTTCTATAAAAAGTCTCGCTCTTGATAAGCTGTACCCAATATCGTCAATAATTAAAGATATAGTTGCTTCGGAATTTGGAATGAATTCATTGTTTTCAGCTGCAACGGCTGTGGGTAGAAGGTTAAGCCCAGTATAACCACTTGTAATCAATGCTAAACTTTTATATAAAAAGGATCTGCGATTCATCTTAACATTCCTTTTTTGAAAGGTCCCATAAAAACAGGAGAGAAAGGTTGTGTGTTATTGTCGATCCGGGGTGTTGGTGCCTATTGCAGGCACTTGAAAATATTCATAATTATGATAGTAATTTACTGAATAACCAATAAACTTAATTTTTAAGAAAAATACTACCTATTGTGGTATAAGTCAAGATAAAATACTACATGTTGGATAGTCGTAATATTTCAGCTGGTTGGAAAATCTTATGGAAAACCCCCGGATATTTGCATTTTGAATATTGGGTTGACATTCAATTATCAAACTGCTTAATAGGGGAAATAATTATAAAAAACTTCTATTTCAGCGATAATTTTCTAACAAAGCCTTTTGTTGGGGTGTAATTTGATTTGCAGGCCAATTTATACAAATACCCATTACTTTCTTCAAAATCCAATCATACTTTTACCTGTAATTCTAAGAAAAGCTTCAGCTATAACTCTTTCGGGATCTGTTTTCGATAACGGATATTGCAGCTTATTTAGCTTATAGAGCTAAAACTAATGTTTTAGCTCTCAAATACTAAATATATTCAAGTGGTTTGTCGGTCTCTGGTGGTTAAATTTCGGGGTTTTCAAAATTAATTTGGGTGTTGCTGAAAGCAGGGTATTTTCTTACAGGTTTCAAAGTTTGTTGGTAAGTTTCTTTCTTCAGTTTGCAGGTGAATATTTAACCTAATCAAGGGGCAATATAATGTCACGAATATTTCCCATAGGCGGTGGAAAAGGAGGTGTTGGAAAAAGTTTTATTACAGCCAATCTTGGTGTGATATTGGCAAGGCAGAATAAGAAGGTATTGCTCGTCGACCTGGATTTAGGCGGATCAAACCTACATACTTTTTTCGGTTTCAATAACCCCAAGGTCGGAATAAGCAGCTTTTTAAACAGATCGGTTGAAGACCTCAATGATGTAGTTGTTCCCACTCCTGAAAAAAACCTTTTTTTGATTAGCTCAAAATCCTGTTCCATGGAAAGTGCAAATCTTTTTGCTACGCAGAAAACAAAAATAATTAATGCTATTAAAAAGCTTTCATATGATTATATTTTCCTGGATCTTGGAGCAGGAATAAGTTTTAATGCCCTGGATTTCTATTTAACTTCCAACGAAGGTGTATTTGTTTTTACACCTGAGCCAACATCAATTGAAAATGCTTTTAATTTTATAAAAGCGGTTTATTTAAGAAAACTGAAACTTTTACTTAAACAGAAAGAATATAACTCAATAAAAAAAATGATTCTTGAGAGCTCCGGGAATATTGTTGTTAAGGCACCTGAGATAATAAACTTAATAAAGAAAACAGACCCTGAAAGGGGAATGATTCTCCAGACCAGTCTCAGCGAATATCGATATAAGTTTATATTAAATCAGTTTCGAAAGAGTATTGATGCTAAACTTGGTGAAAAAATAGAATCGGTTTGCAACAGGCATTTTTATTCCGGGTTTGATTTCCTGGGAAATGTCGGCTTCGATGAACGTGTTTATGATTCAGTTCTTTCAAGGAATATTTTTGTTAACAAATATCCCTATACGTTAATTGCATCAGATCTTGAAAATATTGCAGGGAAAATTTCAAATGCTGATAAACAACCAGCACTTTTATCAAAAATATCATGAAAAATTTTGATGATCTAACATATTATGAGATATTGAATATCTCTCCCGGCGCATCTTTTTTTGAGATCAGACGCGGATACAAGGAGGCTCTTTTCTTATATGATAAGGATTCTCTGGTAACATACTCTTTGCTTGATGAAGAGGACAGGGGAAATATTGTTAATACTATTGAGAAAGCATTTAATACATTAGTATCTGAAGACAGGCGGATTGAATATGATAAAGCAATCCTTAAAGAAGGTAAAGTAGATGAATCGTTTTTTTGCAGGAATGACAAAAAATCAACCCCGGTCTTTCATGTTAATGATCCTTCATTAAATAAAGAACCTTTGGATAAGAAAGTCATTGACTTTATCAAGGATGATGATGAGATTAGAAGGCTTTCAGAGGAAATTCTTGCAAAGGAATTTATTTCCGGAAATGATTTAAAGTGTCTTAGAAATGCTTCAGGGGTAAGACTTGAAGAGGTTTTTGAAATAGCCAGAATAAGTGTTTCAATACTAAATTATATTGAAAATGATGAGCATAAAAAACTCCCGCCACAAATTTATTTAAAAAATTTTTTAAAATCTTATGCTGAAATTCTCCAAATAGATTCAGAAAAAATAGTTACCGGTTTTTTAAAAAATATGAATCGTTTTGAGAAATAATTTTAAAAGCTAATGATCAAGTTATTTAATCGTAACTATTTGTGATTTTTTCTCTAACAAGTCCATATCAGCTGGTATAAAGTCTAAAATCATGATGATATTCTATAACTATCGGAATATTTATTTTGATATTGTTGTAAAAACATCTCCGCATGTTCTTCTATAGCGTTGGACTATAGTGGTTTTCATAAATATCTTCCGTTTTAACCCGGTCTCCCATCGGGAAAATTTTTCAATCACCTGCCCGAACTCGCCGCTTAACGATCCTTAACTAAAATCAGGGGAAGGGCCAATAAAATTAGTATTCCCTTAAAATATTGCAGGTTATATTAATACATCCATATAACCTGATTTTAGTAACGGCATATAAAGTGCCTTAAACAAGCGTCCACTCGATTGAAAAATTTTTTCCGACAGGAGACCTTATGGCCTGATCTATAGGAACTTTATTTTGAGAAACACTATATATGTATGCGTTGATACCTACCTAAACATTATGTCTTTTGTATGAAGATTTTTTACATAACCACCGGTGATTGTTTTAAGAGTTCATCAAGATTGGGGAAAGTAATTCACAAAAATATATTTACTTTCTTTTTGTTCAGATTTAGTATGGCTGGTAATGATGCATTTCATAAACATTCATTTTGTATCATGGGAAAAATAAATTGCACAAGACTGGAGGTAAAAAATTGAAAAAAACAGCATTTCTTTTTCCTGGTCAAGGGTCTCAATCAGTTGGTATGGGCCGGGAATTTTACCAGGAGTATGATTTTGTCAGAGAAATTTTTGATATGGCCAATGAAATAACAGGGCTAAATATTTCAGATCTCTGCTTTAACGGTCCTCTAGAAGAACTTACAAAAACTATTAATCTTCAGCCCTCAATAACGGCAGTAAATCTTGCTTATCTATCTGTTGTTAAAAAGGAACTGGAAATATCCGGTTTTACGGCAGGTCACAGCCTTGGGGAATACAGCGCTCTTTGTGCAGCAGATATTATTTCCATGGAGGATACTTTAAGGCTTGTGCATAAGAGGGGTGTACTTATGCACAGGGATGCGACGGCAAATAAAGGCGCTATGCAGGCAATAATAGGTTTTAATATTGATAGAGTAATGCAAATTGTTGAAAATGTACAAAATAGTTCAGCTGATGGAACAATATCTATTGCAAATCATAATACCGAGAATCAGATTGTTATTACCGGATCACCAGAAAAGGTGGAAAAAGCAGCTTCTTTTGCTACTGCAGAAAATGCCAAAGCAGTACCTTTAAAAGTGAGCGGGGCTTGGCACAGCGCATTAATGGAAAGGGCAGGAGATGATTTTAAAGAAGCCCTTGGACCTGTTACTTTTAAATCACCTGAACTTCAGGTGATATTAAATTCAACCGCAGCATTTTCGAATGATCCCGACGATATAAAAAGTATAATGGAAAGCCAGCTCTGTAGTCCGGTAAAGTGGTATGATTCAATGCGCAGATTAGTGGAGGAAGGGGTTGAGGCTTTTGTCGAGATTGGTCAGGGTCGTGTGCTAAGCGGGATGCTGAAAAAAATATTACCAAAAGGATATCCCGGTAAAATTTATGGAGTAAACAGTCTTAAAAGTCTCGAAAAGTTTATTAATGAAGTTTAATAAATAAAATTATTTTAGCAGTCGGGGAGTTTTTCCAGGGAAACCTTGCGAACTTGAGGATAAGGGGATTGTAAAGAAAGAACAGTGTAAATGGCATTAAAACAAGATGGTAAAGTGGTATGAGGCCTTGGGGCCATGATGCCCGGATTCGGTAGCAATCTGTTCTTTATTAACAATCCCTAATACTCTCAAACAGCGCAAATCTTAACCGATAGTCATCCATTCCGCTCTTTGTAAAGCTTTTAATAAAAAACGGCCCGACCTTTGAATTATTTAATAGGTTAAAATCGGACATAGGGGTATCCAAAACAACAAATGGGGAATCAATGATGAAAAACCACAAGGGTTTGCCCATACAATGGAATCCAAAACGGACTGTTATAAATCTTCAGGAGGAAACCCGATAACATCATCAATATTAAGAGTATCGGCAAATATCATTAAAAGTCTGTCAATACCCATGGCAATACCTGCGGATTCGGGTAGGTATTTTAGTGATTCAAGGAATTTTTCCGGTATGTTAGAATCCCGGTTTTTCAACACCTCCTCAAACCTTTTTTTCTGTTCATAAGGATCGGTCAGTTCGGAAAAGGCATTACATAACTCAATCCCGCCGATATAGAGTTCAAATCTTTCAGCAATAGAAATATCATCTGCTTTCAGTCTTGCAAGAGCGCCTTTTGAAGAAGGATAATTATAAAGAAAAAGCGGTTTGTTTTTTCCAAGTTGCGGTTCTATGTCTATTCCCATTATTTCATCAAAGCGCCCTTGGGAAATGGCTTTTTTCATAGATACCTGAGAGTATTTTTTAAAGGCTTCAGAAACGGTTAGTCGTTCCCAGTGGCATAATAGGTCTATAGAGTTGCCCTGAAAAACAATCTTACCCCCGAAACCGGTTTTATTAGAAATATTTTTGATAAGTGTTTCGCATTGATGCATCATTTCAATATAATCCATCCCTGCACAATACCATTCAAGGATTGTAAATTCCGGTATATGTTTTTTGCCCCTTTCATTTGCCCTGAAGCATTTGCATATTTGAAATATTCGCGGGTAACCTGCTGCAAGCAACTGTTTCATGCAAATTTCAGGTGAGGTGTTCAGATACCAGTCTTCAGAAGAGATGGCATCAATATTTGCTTCCGGGATTAGAGTAGGAATTCTTACTGGAGTTTCAACTTCAAGGTAGTCGTTATTGATAAAAAAGTTGCGTGTTGCCTGAATAATACGTGCCCTAAGCAGGAGGTTTTTCTTTTTTTCAGCGAGTCTGTAGTTTTTCAATGGCAAGCTATTATTAACCAGTTGTTTTTAATTTCTTTTCAGGTAAATGTCTTCAGTTCGGTCCTGGAGATAGATACCGTGATAATCTTTAGATTCTGCACCTTCATACCAGTCATATCCTTTTTGTTTGCATTCGTTACATCCTTTTATCGGTATATGTACTGCCAGTATATGAGATCCGGTGCTTGCAGATGAGTCAATTCGTAGTGTTCCGCCGCAGTCAGGACAAATACGGATTGTCTCGTTCTGAATTTCCTTTATACCATCTGTATCATAAAAAATATTACGATTACGTTCATCAAATTCAAGTTTGTTCATTGCCTGTTCTCTGGCGCTTGACCTTTGGTGCCAAGAGTTTAAAACATTTTCACCTGTGTTTTCGATCTGTTGGGAAACACTGTCTGACTGTCGTATATTTTCCGGGTTGTAATCAGGCTCGACAACCTTGCTGTAATCTATTCCGGCCATGGCGAGAATTATACCTACGTTCACATATGGTAAAGCACCTTCGATGGAATACCCGCCTTCAAGCACGGCAATATCAGGTTTTAAAAGAGTAGTCAGGTCGGCATACCCTTGAGCGGAAAAATTCATATTGGTAATCGGGTCTGTATAGTGGTTGTCCTGACCAGCAGAGTTTATAATGATATCCGGTTTAAAATCTTCAAGAATCGGAAGAACAACATTTTTTATTGTATATAAATAACCTTCATCCGAAGTGTTTGGAGGCAGGGGGATGTTTACAGTAGTTCCGATAGCTGTAGGCCCTCCAAGTTCATTTGTAAATCCTGACCCAGGGTATAGAGTTCGCCCGTCTTGATGAACAGAGATAAAAAGTGTTTCAGGGTCGTGCCAGTAAATATCCTGGGTTCCATCTCCGTGGTGGCAATCGGTATCAACAATGGCAACTTTTCCTATGTTATATTCTGAGCGGAGATATTCGATCATAATTGCTTCTATGTTGATATTGCAGAAGCCTCTACCTCCATGTACCACCCTCATGGCGTGATGACCGGGGGGACGTACAAGTGCAAAACCTTTCTCGATTGATTTGTCGAGAACCGCTTTCCCGATAGTTTTTGCCCCGCCGGCACTTATAAAATGTGATTCTGTTGTTACACTCAAGACATCAGGGATACAGAAGTGTACACGCTGAATGTCTTCAATTGTGGCAAGATCAGGTTTGAACTCATTTATTCCTTCAATATCAAAAAGACCTTCTTCAAAAACCTGATCACGTGTATATAGAAGGCGCTCCTCTCTTTCAGGATGAGTAGGATCTATTGCCCAGTCAAAGGCCGGGAAAAAAACGAGACCGGTTTTATGTTTTGCTTGAAGCATCTATGTCTCCGGGTTTAAAGATTTTTTACAATTTGTTTGTATCCGTTAATAAGACCTGGTTTTATCTGGGCTTTTACCCTGATATTTTTTCCTACGGTGTGAAAACCCCTTACCATGTTAAATTGAAGGTCTTCCAGAAGCTCCATTTCAAGGTCTTCCTTACCTGCACCTCTTCGAAGTGCTTTTTCCTTAAGTAGTTGAAATGCCATTTCGACTGCATCGTCTCTTGAAAAGGACTTTCCGACTTTTTTCTCAAAATCCTCTTCAGGAGCACCTGCAACTCCTATTTGTGTATCTGAAAAAAGAGTAACTTCACATGTTGTTCTTGCAAGTGCCGCGCCTATAGCGTTTGCCACTTTGTGTCTGGGAACTGTTATGGTCTTATATTTTGATGTTTTTTCAATATGTTTTGCAAAGTATGGTGCAGGTCCACCGAGAACCATTATCTTCTCAGGTGAAACGTGGTACTCCTCATGCATTTCATGAACAGTATATAAAGGTTTGCTGTTAATATGGTTTATCATATCCTGCATTTTTGAAAGGATTTCTTCGCAACAATAATCTAGAATCATAGATGAGGTTTCTTCAATAGATTTTCCCAGGTTTTTTGCAATGGATGAAATACCTTCAATTGCTTTTTCTCTATTGCCGCTTTCAATCATTTTCTTAACAAACAATGCATCTGTTGGGGTTGGTAAAGATCCTCCGTATGCCATAGCCGGCCCGGAACGTTCCGGACCTATTATTAGTTTTCCTTCATGTACTTTTATTATGCTATCTCCGCCGATTCCAATGGAAACGGTTTTAAGAGAACGAACTAGTGTTTTGTATTCTCCAATCTGAATTCCTTGAGGCTCCAGAATCGGAACCCCTTTTATAAGAACAGCAATATCTGTTGTTGTGCCGCCAATATCCAGAACAACAACATCTTCATCAACAGGAGCGAAAGGGGTTGTCCCCATAATACTGGCTGCCGGCCCTGAAAGTATCGTCTGGCAGGGCGAACGGAAAGAAGAGTCAATGCTCATCGTTCCTCCGTCGGCCTTTAATATGTGGATAGGTATGCCCAGCCCTTTTTTATCAAGGGATTTTTTTACGGATCTGAAAAACTTTTTATGAACAGGATATATACAGGCATTAAGAAATGTTGTTGCAATTCTGCGTGGAAAGTTCAAATTACCGGATATCCAGTGTCCCAGAAAGATATTTTTAAATGTTTTCCGAAGGATTTCTCTTACTTGAATTTCATGACTGGGGTTACGAGATGAAAATTTGCCTATAACCCCAACGTGCCTGATATCTTCGGACTTTAATTTTGCAGCTATTTTTATTACTTCTTTTTCATCAACAGGTTGAATTTCACGGCCTCTGTGATCAATACAACCTGAAATAACATAATAATGTTCATTTGTTTTATAAAGTTCGGGATCAATTCCAGGGCCGCCCATTACTATCATGCCTAGCTTTGGAATATTACCCTGGACAATTGAATTAGTCGTAACAGTTGTGCTCAGAACAATACGCTTTAAGGCTTTTGGTTTTATGCCTTTAGTGATTTCTTTGAGTCCTGATAAGATTCCGTTAAAAAGGTCAGAGGAATTTGTAGGGACCTTGATTTCTCTCATAACCCCTTTTTTTTCCAGAAGGACAATATCAATATGCGTGCCGCCTACATCCAGTCCTATTATCATTGCAATATCCTAAAGTTTACGAGACTTTTGCATAACGCCTCTTTTTGTCCAATTTATTTTTCAGGCGCAAATTATAATCATTGAAATACTCAATGTATTCATAGTTTTAAACTTTCGCCTTCTTTGAACTTGAACCAGAAATTAACGCCCCTCAAAATTCTCTTTTTTATTTCAATGGCTGATTAACTCCAGGGAGTTTAAACCGGTGGCTAATTAAACATTTCCGGAAAAATATTCCCTTCTGCAACCTTTGTTACAGGTCCAGACATGAATATGGAAAGATTTTCGGCAACTTTTATTTGAAGGCTGCCGCCAGGCATATGTACTGTAATATGTGAATCGCAAAGTCCCAGCCGGTATGCAACCGCTGCTGCTGCGCTACTGCTGCTGCCTGATGCAAGCGTGTATCCTGCACCGCGTTCCCAGATTTCTATTTGTATGTTTGATCGGTCCAGAATTTTCATGAACTGAACATTTACCCTATTAGGGAACCGTGAGTCATTTTCCACAACCGGGCCCCACTTTTTTGCTTCAACTTCAGAAATTTCGTCTCGAAGGAATACGCAATGCGGGTTGCCGATTGTTGCTGCACAGAAAACAAGATCTTCTCCACCAATAGTTATTATTTCATTTATTACTTCTCTGGAGGGGCCATTGACAGGTATAACTTTGCTTTCAAAGCTCACCATTCCCATATCAACTGAAACATTTTTCCCTTTACTGGTGACTCGGGATTTAACGATACCACCCTTTGTTACTATATTAAACGGCTCTTCAGTTACCATTCCCATATCCCAGAGGTATCTTGAAAAGATTCTTAAACCGTTTCCGCTTTTTTCAGCCTCACTGCCGTCAGGGTTAAAAATCTGTAGGGAGAAATCACCTTCAGGAGTACTAAAAGGTCCGAAAAGGATGCCATCTGAACCTATGCCGAAATTCCTGTGGCATATTAAGCTGATACTGGATTCGGAAAGCTGGCTTCCTATATCATCAGGGTTCAAAACGATATAATCATTTCCAAGTCCATGGTATTTATAAAAACGCATGTTTTCAAAGGTCTCCCTTATATAACAAGCCGAGTGTATTATTCTAAAAATAAGAAAAATAAATGCCAGAAAGTCATTGATTTTTATCGAATCAATTAAAAAGATATAATGAATTTTCAAACAAAACGCAACAGTTGAGAAAAGTGCCGCAGGTTGAATATATATCGTGTGTTATAGAAACCTTCATAACCAACAGTAGGGTTGCACCCATTGCTGGTCGTTTGTTATATTGGGTGCGAAATTGTAATTTCAATTGTTTACTATAAATGGTTGGAATTACCATGCATTTTCAGGTTATTGATATGTTTTTTAAGGTTGGTCCTTTATGACAATGTCTGGATTAGTTCCCTTTTTTAGGTATGATCAGGGTTTTTATCCATTCTAAAAGGGTATTGTTTTTAAGCATATCCCTGTCTATCATGTCGATTTCTTTGGACAGTGCTTTGGGGTCGGCATACCAGTGAGACCGTGTGGTGAATTCTTTTTCCTCGTCAAGTTTTTTTACAACTACTGCAGGGTTCCCCACGGCAATAGAGTTTGGCGGGATGTCGTTTACAACCACTGAACCTGCACCAATGATACTGTTTTTACTGATCGTTACTCCCTTACAAATAATGGAGCTATCACCAACCCATACATTTTCTTCGAGCGTAACTTTACCTGTATTTCCTATAGGAACCACGCGGTTATATATACCGTGCCAGTCGGAATCGGTAATATAGGTCCCGTTTGCAATCATACAGTTATCACCAACAACTATTTCTTCAGCGGAACTAATACGTACACCAGGGCATAGAAGACAGCAGTTGCCGATTTTTATTGCCCCCTTTTCATCACTGTCCGACCATATGGTAAGTCTTATTTTTTTATCGGAGGTGGCAATTACATTTGCATGGTCTCCTAATAAGATCGGTGATCCGAATATTTCAACATTCCAGGGTTTAATAAAAGTAAATCCCGTGCCAAGGGATTCAAACTGAGGCTCAAGGAAGTGCTTTACGTAGAATTCCTGGAAATCCAGATATAGCTTTTTAACAAAATAAGGGCGATGATCTTTTTTCAAAAAAAACACCTTTTGTGTAAGATTCTTTTATAAAAGATGAGATATTTGCGACTCTTTCCAGAACTTATGGGTGAACATTTGACTTGCCGGTGTAAGATTATAAAGAGCATCAGCAGCCATTATGGTAACAGCATTTGTCCAGGTAATCTTTTCTTCAGGCCAGACGATCATATTCGGGAATGTGAATCCGCACCAATATGTTCCGTCTTCAAAACGTTTGTCATGAATCCAGCCGAAAACAATTTCTGCAAGCCTGTTATTACCAACTGCTGAAAGAGCAAGTACGAGTTCTGAAGTTTCTGCAATAGTTACCCACGGTTCATCGGATACACACCTTACTCCCAGGCCCTCCACGATGAATTTTTTCCAGTACTTGTCTATTCTATTCTGGGCTTCCCGGCCGGTTAGAGCACCTGAAAGAATAGGGTAGAACCAGTACATAGAGTATCTTGATTTTGTGACATTGAAGGCATGTCTTCGATTTCTTATTGCATTTCCAAGTTTGCGGATCGATTTTTCCCATTCCGGCATATTGTGGTCGAGCAGCTTTGAGATAGAAAGTGAGCACTTCAAACTCATAAAAATTGAGCAAGAGCCTGTTAACAGCGACATGTGGTCAATTTCTCCTTCAGGGCTTTTTGCCCAGAAGATTTCTCCGTTATTGGACTGGAGGCTCAAGGCAAAATTTATACCCGACTTTACTATAGGCCACATACGCTTAAGAAAATTTATGTCACCTGTGATCAAGTAATAATGATATACACCAACAGCAATATATGAAGACATATTTGTATCAAGAGTTTTATCCTCCGGTTTTCCATTGTTGTAAGAAGCATACCAGCTGCCGTTTGAGTTTTGATTATCGGCCATCCACTTAAATGCTTTAAGAGCCTCCTTATAATATCCCCCTATGCTAAGGCCCATAATTGCCTCCACAAGATCCCAGGGGTCTGTTTTATCACCATCGCTCCAGGGTATCTCACCACTTTCCAATTGAGTTTTTGCAATCATGGAAGTAACAGAGTTTATATCCAGAGCCAAAGCCGGTTTGTTCCCAAGAGTTTTTAGTGCCATGATAATTCCCGCAAAATATATAATATTGAAATTAGGAGCTTTTATCAAAATTATGTAATCAAATCAAGAAAATATTGCTATAATGTTTAAATCACTATATTAAACTTGAACTTATGCCATCAAGTTGACTTTTATGAACTCGTATAAGTATATGCGATGGTTAAGTATAAATAATTGTTTGTGAGGTCCTTAGTGGTTGAATGTATAAGGTAAGGGTTCTTCATAATTATCAGTTTTTCCGAAAACCGACAGGCTGATTTTATCAACCATTTCAATTTGCTTAAGTAAATCATCTTTGTTGATTGAAAGTGGCGTGATTCCCTGAAGTATAAGGGTTTCTATATTGTTTTGTTTTATTTTATTTTCAAATGATATTGCCATTTGCAAGCTTTGAATGGCCGTCATCTTCCTTTTCATCAATGCCTGATATATATCTGAGTCATTTCCTATAGTTTCCAGAAAGTGCAGAGTATAGGTAAGTATATCATAGAAATTTGCCTTATCGGATTCAATTACTTCAAAAAATGAACAAAGGAAATCTGTTTTACTTTCAGAGTAAATGAATCTTGAATTTCTCAGCTTTACCCTTATTCGAAGGGAAATGGATTCATCATATATATTTTTTATTATTACTTCAGAAATTCTTTTATTAAGATTCCTGGTTATTTTCAAACGACATAGAAAATGATTGATTTCCGTATGAGTAACAGGAATTATTAAAGATTCTGATTTGCCAGGAAAGTGAATCTTCGTTAACGGTTTTTTATCACAAATCAGATTACACAATGTTTCCTGATCTTTTGTGAAAAACACATGCTTTTCTATATGTTGTTCCAGTTTGATCTGAAAATCTTCATCAGGAAAGAATATTAATTCCAGTAGTAGCTCCGCTTCAGCACTCCCCCTGTCTTTAATAATTTTTTCAATTTCATTGAATGAAGGATTTCCATATGTAGAATCAATAAAATTCATAACATCGGTTGATAAATCTATGCCTTTCTGCAGGATCTTTTCGATTTCACCTGCCAATAATCTGTTTTTCAGGTTTTCCATCATATTGTATATAGTTTCATAAAATAATAACCGTTGGATAGAAGCTATCCCAAAAATTAGATTGGGTTCCTTGCAAGGCACAAAGGGGCAAGAAAGCAGAGCCGCGGTAGCATGTGAGCATTTTGAGCCTCTTTGTAAAGCCGCCAGGAGCATTTAGATTTATTTTGAGATGGCTTCTAAGTAGTAATTTCAAATTCATGTATATAGGGTATTATAGCACTTAACTCATTTGGTCTGATGGGGCGCCAGCCAATTTGAAAATAAACATCATTTTCAATATATTTTTCATTAAGAGCTGCAACATATAGACCTTTTGGTTCGTCAGGAAAATATTCTATCCAAAGCACTTTTTTTACTTCTAATTCAAAATCCTCTGATATTTTTCTTCCTATGCTTTCCGCACAGCTTGTTTTGATAAGACTGGTTCCACCCGGAATGGCGACAACTCCAAAAGGTATAAGGTGTTTAACATCCGGTAGACTTTTGGAAAAATCAATAATTCGTACTCTCCAGTAATGAGACCATTCCTTTGGGGGGTCGGTAGTGGAAAATTCAGAGCCCTGAAAACTATATGTGCCATCAAAAAGTATCAAAAAACGTCTCCGCTCATTTCTTTTAATTTAAAGGGAT
>JABHLN010000050.1 GCA_018693105.1 Desulfobacterales bacterium
CAGCGAGAATAATACCCTTCATCATTTTTCCTCCATGCGTTCCGCGTAATTTTTATCAAGCCAGGATTGATATTCTTGTTGCTTGCGGATGGCAGCGATCCAATCTTTCTGCTCCAGATACCAGCGCACTGTTTTCAGCATCCCCTCTTTCAAGTCATGCTTTGGTTGCCAATCCAGTTCCTGGCCTATTTTATCAGTTTTCATAGCATAACGCCGATCGTGCCCTGGACGATCCTGAATGAATTTTTTCAATGAAGCATATCTTACTTCCCCTGCGATAAACTCCTGGAATGTACCGTCAGGATCCTTTGAATCAAGAATGAAAGGATTTTTACCTTCATCTTTCAGCTCAGGGTTGAATCTATAAAGCGGCCAGTAACCGGACTTTACTGCGAGCATTGATTCTTCCTGACTTTTCCCCATACCCTTTTTTATACCGTGGTTAATGCATGGAGAATATGCCATAATAATAGAAGGCCCGTTATAACTTTCAGCTTCAATAAATGCCTTCATCATCTGCTGTTTGTTGGCTCCCATAGAAACATTTGCAACATATACATATCCATAAGACATGGCCATAGCGCCCATATCTTTCTTGGCTGTTTTCTTACCGGATGCAGCAAATTTAGCAACTGATCCTGTGGGAGTGGCTTTTGAAGACTGTCCTCCGGTGTTTGAATAAACCTCGGTATCATAAACAATTACATTGATATCCTCACCGGTAGCAAGAATATGGTCAATACCGCCGAATGCAATATCATAAGCTGCACCGTCACCGCAGAAAACCCAATATGACTTCTTGGTAAACATCTTTGACATTGATGCTATTTCATTTAACAAAGAATCATCTTTCTGGTCTGCAAGAAGCGCTTTAAGCTGGTCACCATGTTGTTTGGAAAGCTCAGGGTTATTTTTATTATCAAGCCATCCTTTCATTTCATCTTTTATATTTCCCGGAATATCCTTGTCTACAGCGGCCTGCATCAGGTCAGTCAGCTTTTCCCTCTGTTGTAATGCCCCAAGGAACATGCCGTATGTAAATTCTGCAGGATCCTCAAAAAGAGAGTTACCCCATGTGGGTCCGAATCCATCTTTATTAACACAATAAGGAATAGACGGAGCGGAACCTCCCCAGATAGAAGAGCATCCTGTTGCATTTCCGATAACCATCCTTTCACCGTACATTTGCGTAAGAACCTTAGTATATGGAGTCTCTCCGCATCCTGCACATGCTCCTGAGAACTCAATTAAAGGCTGTGCAAACTGGCTTCCTTTAATTGTTGTTTTCTTCATCAGATTGTCACGCACCGGTATTGTCAGTGAATACTGATGACATGGTACCTGTGCGGGCGTCTGGGTTGCAATAGGCTGCATAACAAGTGCAGTCTTCTTTGAAGGACATATTGCAGCGCAGCTTCCGCATCCCATACAATCAAGTGTGTTAACCTGTATGGAGAAATGATAACCTTTGAGATCTTTGCCCTGGGCCGATTTTGATTTATAGCCTTCCGGAGCTGCTGCATTTTCTTCATCGGTTAAAAGAACCGGTCTGATTGCGGCATGGGGACATACCATGGCACATTGATTACACTGAATACAATTATCTGTTATCCATTCAGGGACATTAATTGCAACGCCGCGTTTTTCATACTGGGTTGTTGCAACGGGGAATATTCCGTCAGGGGTAAAGTAACTTACCGGAAGCTTATCACCCTGCTGGGCAAGCATGGGCTGCATGATCTTTGACACAAACTCAGGTACATCTTTTGACTCTGCAGCAGCTGATTCAGCTTGTGCCCATGATTCAGGATATTTAACCTCTTCAAGGTTATCAAGGGTTTTGTCAACTGCGTCACAATTCATATTAACAATTTTATCACCCTTCATGCTAAACAACTTTTTGATCTGATCTTTAAGATATTCAATAGCATCATCAACCGGAATAACATTTGCAAGCTTAAAAAATGCGGTCTGCATGATCATGTTTATACGCCCGCCAAGTCCGACCTCACCTGCTATTTTCACTGCATCAATATTATAAAACTTGAGTTTTTTGCTGGCAATATCCCGACGCATACTTTCGGGGAGCTTTTCTTCCATATCCTCAAGAGACCAGTTTGAATTAAGCAGGAATGTGCCACCGTCCTTTATTCCCTCAAGAAGATCGTATACATTCACATAACTATCCTTGTGACATGCAATATAATCAGCAGAATCAATAAGGTATGTTGACTGAATAGGAGAATTTCCAAAACGAAGATGGGACATTGTAACCCCGCCTGATTTCTTGGAGTCATATGCAAAATAAGCCTGTGCATACATATCGGTATTATCACCGATTATTTTTATAGCGGATTTATTTGCACCAACAGTTCCATCAGCTCCAAGTCCCCAGAATTTACATTGCACAGTACCTTCAGGTGCAACATCAAATCCTATATCATATTCAAGAGATGTGTTTGTAACATCATCATTAATACCAACAGTAAAGTGATTTTTCGGATCCGCAGCATCCATATTATCATAAACAGCTTTTACCATACCGGGATTGAATTCCTTTGATCCCAGACCGTATCTGCCACAGGTAATTTTCCTCATTTGACCACTTTCAGCATGTGCAGTACAAACATCAAGATACAGAGGGTCACCGGGTGCACCCGGTTCTTTTGTACGGTCTAACACTGTAATTCTGTCAGCGGAGGCAGGAATGGCTTCTAAAAGATATTCAGGCAGAAACGGCCTGTATAAACGAACTTTTACAAGGCCAACCTTCTCACCCTTACCAACCATGTAATTCACTGTCTCTTCTATAGTCTCACAGGCAGAACCCATTGCAATGATTACCCTTTCAGCATCAGGATCACCCACATAATCAAACAGGTTATAATTTCTGCCGGTAAGTTCCCCAACTTTTTTCAAATAATCAATTACAATTTCATGCACTTTAAGATAGTAGGGGTTAGAAGCCTCACGGCCCTGGAAATATATATCAGGATTCTGAGCTGTACCTCTCAATTCAGGCCTTTCGGGGTTTACTGCACGTGCGCGGAATTTATTTACAGCATCCATGTTTACAAGCTTTGCAATATCTTCATACTCAATCATTTCGATCTTCTGGAGTTCATGAGATGTTCTGAAACCGTCAAAGAAGTGAAGGAAAGGGATACTAGACTCTATTGAAGAAAGATGTGACACCAGTCCAAGGTCCATAACCTCCTGCACTGAAGCAGAAGCCAGCATTGCAAAACCGGTTTGTCTCACAGCCATAACATCCTGATGGTCTCCGAATATTGAAAGTGCATGTGCTGCTAATGCCCTTGCAGATACATGAAAAACACCGGGAAGAAGTTCACCGGACATTTTATACATATTTGGAATCATCAACAAAAGGCCCTGTGAAGCTGTAAAAGTAGTTGTCAGGGATCCTGCAGCAAGGGACCCGTGCACGGCACCGGCAGCACCTGCTTCAGACTGAAGCTGACGAATCAGCATTTTCTGGCCAAAAACATTTTCGCGTCCATTAGCAGCCCATTCATCTGCAATTTCTCCCATTGGTGAAGAAGGTGTAATTGGATAAATAGCACTAACATCACTTAATGCATACGCTACGTGAGCAGCAGCTGTATTTCCGTCAATTGTCTGCATTCTTTTAGACATAAAACACTCCTTTATTGTTTGCTAAATAATATATTGAAATCATTATGTTTATAATCTCGTAAAAGTATAGCCGATGGCTAAGTAAAATTATTCATATACAAGAAAAAGTGGTTGATCAGGAGTGAGGGAATAAATGCACTATGTCGAAATTTTGATCAACCGCTATAACGCAGTAGATGGAGACTTTTGTACGACGCCATCAAATTATAACTAATAAATATATCAATGACCTGATAATTTTATCCCGGAGGATACTTAATAGAAAATATCCGCCCTAAAAATACTACTAAATAAACTAATAAAGATACCCTTAAAAAGTTATCACAGTACCTTCGATTTTAAAGAAACGGTACCTTCGATTTTATAAAACAAAGGTAATTTCAACCAGATCTTAAAGCTTCCTGTTTATATTCAAATACATTTGTATTTAATCATAACTTTTCAGATCTATAAGCTGTTTTTTTTGAAATTTTCAGATTAATATAAAATCATGTATAATGTAAAGAAATTTCTTAAAAAATAAATATATTTTCCTTCATTAAACATCATGAAATTAATTTCAGGAGAGTAGTTGTGAGGTACAAAAACAATTCATTTTAAAAAAGTAACAAGTGTTCGGGGGGCCTAAAGCATCTGATAATAGAAAGAGGCGCATAGCATTAATATATGAGAATTTTGAATCAGTAGATTACATAGTTATAATATCACAGATAATTTTTAGACAGGTTCTATACTTCAGAATCGCTATCACTGCATTGTGCTTTAGAAAATAACATCCCATCAAAAAAATCATTACCTTTGTCGTCAATAATAAGAAATGCAGGAAAATCTTTTACGGTAATCATAAATATAGCTTCCATACCAAGTTCCGGGTATTCGATTATTTCTATATTTGTAATACATTCCTTTCCTAATCTTGCAGCCGGGCCGCCGATTGAGCCAAGGTAAAACCCGCCAAATTCTTTACAGGCTTCAGCTACTTCAGGCGAGCGATTACCTTTTGCAAGCATAACAAGAGAACCGCCATGTTTCTGGAACAAAGGTACATACGCATCCATTCGACCTGCAGTTGTCGGCCCGAATGATCCTGATGGATGCCCGTCAGGTGTTTTAGCCGGACCTGCATAATATATGATATTTTCCTTAAAATAATCCGGAAGCCCTTCACCTCTATCAACACGCTCTTTTATTTTTGCATGTGCAATATCTCTTGCAACAACGATCTTACCACTGAGTAGAAACCGTGTGGCAATAGTTTGTTTGCTCAGAATTGACCTGAGATTATCCATTCCCGTATCCAGATCTATTTTCACAGCTTTATCTTTAACTTCAAATGTTTCCGGTAAAAATCTGGCCGGATCAGAATCCAGCTTTTCAATAAATATCCCTTCCTTTGTAATCTTTCCTTTCATATTCCTATCTGCGCTGCAGCTCACACCGATTCCAACAGGACAGGATGCTCCATGGCGGGGAAGACGAATAACTCTTACGTCATGACAAAAGTATTTTCCTCCAAACTGGGCGCCTATTCCGATTTCACGGGATATTTCCAACATTCTTTCCTCAAGTTCAATATCACGAAAAGCATGTCCTGATTCACTTCCTTTTGTGGGCAATTTGTCAAGATAGCCCGCAGATGCGAGTTTTACAGTTTTTAATGTAAATTCAGCCGAGGTTCCCCCAACAACGAAAACAAGATGGTAAGGGGGGCATCCTGAAGTTCCAAGTGTTTTCATTTTGGTTTTCATAAAACTAACAAGGCTGTCCGGATTAAGAAGCCCTTTTGTTTCCTGGTATAAAAAAGTCTTATTAGCGGATCCGCCTCCTTTTGCTATAAAAAGGAAATCATATGAATTTCCATCGACAGCATATATTTCAACCTGTGCGGGCAGGTTACTACCGGTGTTTTTTTCTTCGTACATTGTAAGAGGGGCCAGTTGAGAATATCTAAGGTAATTTTTTGTATATGCATTATAAACACCCCTTGTGATTTTCTCTTCATCAGAAAAGCCTGTCCAGACCTGCTGTCCTTTTTTACCAATAATTATGGCAGTACCTGTATCCTGGCACATGGGGAATACGGACTCGGCTGAAATATCTACATTCTTTAGCAAATCATGAGCTACATATCTGTCATTGTCAGAACTCTCCGGGTCATCAAGTATTTTTGCAAGCTGTTTAAGGTGAGATGTTCTGAGAAAAAAAGAAATATCCTTAAAAGCTGTTTCAGCAAGGACCATAAGTCCTTCACCTGATACTTTGACAATCTCCTTCCCATCAAAAGTTGAAGATTGAACATAATCAGAAGTTAACAGCCTGTATTCGGTTGTATCTTCGCCCAATGGAAACATTCTCTGAAATTTAAATCCTGACATTTTCACTCCTAAATTGAATCATGGAAGAACATTTTTCTTCTTAAGAATAGACAACCCCACAAGGTAGTGGCCATCGTATATTCCTGAATCATCTTTTGTCATATATCTGACCTCGGTTTTCAGGGACTCTATTACACCGGCTCCTTTAGGATTAAATAGTATTTCAAATACAGATCCTACCTTAATGTGATTCAGCACTTCTGAGCCCTCCTCCACAAGAATACACCTTCCTTTCAAGGAAATGTTCAGTAATCTGAATTGAAATACAGATTCAAGCTCATCAATAACCAATTGAACATTGTAGTCTTTATCTATGGTAATTCTTGAATAAGCTCTTCGTTTATCTTGTGATTCGGTTTTTCCGGTGTCTTCCATAATGCCCTGAAGTTTGGTCTAAAATAACTCCTGAATAACTCCTAAATAACTAATGATAATATTTAAAATTGATGCGCTTGTTAAACTATAACAGATGGCTAAGTAAAAATCTTCATATGCGAGGCATATAGATGGTTGATACTTGTATGACGCCATCAAATTTATTAACTTATATAACAATTTATATCAATAGATACAAGAATCAGTATTACAGGAAGAAACATGTTGTTTTCAATATGTACTTAAAGTATCAATCTTTCACTAATAGATGGCGTCGTAAAAAGTCTCCATCTTCTGCGTTATAGCTTTTAGCCAGACATTCGACATACTACGTGTATGCCTTCACATCTGACCAAAAACTATGCCTTGTATATGAAGATTTTTACTTAGCCATCTGCTATACTTTTTTTACGAGTTCATCGTTATTATGTACAAAAATATTTAGTTTGAATATGAAAATACCTTCAAAAGAGCAATGTTACCAGCTAATCCATGAAACAGGCATGATGGATCATATTGCTGTCCATTCAATACAGGTTTGCCGTGTGGCAATGCTTATAACCGAAAAGATAGTATCGTTTTTTCCTGAACTTAATCAAGACCTTATCAATGCGTCAGCCCTTCTTCACGATATAACCAAGACGAAAAGCTTAGAAACAGGAGAAAAACATGCTCAATCGGGAGAGCTATTGTTAACAGATATGGGGTATCCTGAAGTGGGATATATTGTCGGGCAGCATGTACGACTTGCCAGATATCAAAATTCAGATGACCTTGTTGAAGCGGAGATAGTTAATTATGCTGATAAGCGAGTAACCCATGACAAAATAACTTCTCTAAGCAAACGTATGGATTATATAATGGATATTTATGGCAAAACACCTGAACACAAGATGAGGATTAAAGAGCTCGGTAAAAGAACTAAAAAGCTTGAAGATAAAATATTCGAACACATCAGGTTTTCGCCTGATAAAATTGATGACCTGCTGGAACCAATAGAAAATTCAGACCTATACATTTCATTTATGAAACATATTTGATGGCGTCGTAAAAAGTCTCCATCTACTGCGTTATAGCGGTTGATCAAAAGTTCGACATACTGCATGTATGCCTTCACTCCTGACCAACCACTATGCCTTGTACATGAAGATTTCTACTTAGCCATCGGTTATACTTTTTACGAGTTCATCAATACTGCGTTCCTGTTAGACTATTTAGATTTTAGAGAAGAGTTGTTTACCCGACAAGTTGTTTAGCTGCATCTTCCGCCTGTTTCATTGTTTCTTCATTTTTTATTGCATCATCAGGCATATTCATTTGGCAACCCCGGATAACATGACTTTGTTCAAATCCTATCAGTTGAAAAATAAACTGAAATTTCTGGGAAATTTCACCAAACATACTGTCAGGCTGCCCCTGTGTCTGAACTAACACTACTTTTTTACCATCATCAAGTCTGTGGGTTTTTGGCTGGCTGTGGAAATCAGGAACCGTATATGAAAAAGTTCTATCAAGAAATCCCTTAAACTGGGAAGTCATTTCACCCATATAAACAGGTGAAGCTGCTACAAGTATATCAGCCTCTTTTGCGGCATTAAGAACCTCTGTAAGGTCATCATTTAAAACACATACCTCTTTTTCAAGCTTACACCCCATACATGCCTGACATCCCTGGTATTTAAGATCGTTTAAAAAAAATGTCTGTACATCTGCACCGAGACCTTCGGCCGTATCACAGAAACGTTTTGCAATTGAAGCGCTGTTGCCGGTTTTCCTAGGACTTCCAAGTACACTAACGATTTTCATTTAAATTCTCCTTCTATAAGTTTGAGGTAAATCTATAAATTTAAGGTAAATTTTCCATAAAAAATCATTCTATATGATCTTAAACTGCTTTGTTAATTAAGGTTTATTGATTATATGTAAAACAACGTTACTGAATTTATACTAAATAATTTTAAGAGTCAATTAAAAGTCTGATGCTTATCGGTTACAACACCTGCAACTCCGGTATTTTTAAGACCATCTATAAACAACTGATTTAATTCCAAAGAAGATCTATGCGTAAACACTTGTCCGCCAGATCCTACCCCCCTGATAACTCCATCATAAAGAAAACCTGATATAAGTTTTTTCCCAACCTGATACCTGTCGGAAAAATCAGAATTAATAAACAGGGGAGGTATTTCAGGATCAGGCAGAATACCATCCTGATCAACAATCATTTTCATGAAATTCAATATTCTCCCAAGCCTTGATAGTGTCACCGATTCAAGCCTTGATGTTGTATGAGAAACAGGAATAGCACTTGAACGCATTAATGAAAAACAATCCGGAAGAAGCCCAAGTCCGGATGCGGTTTCATAATCAGAGCTCCCAGGGGCGGGATAAAAAACAGAAACACCTGCAAGGGCCCTTCTCCCCGCAAGATAAAGAAGATCGGAAATAGAGTCACCTGAGAGCTGACCCGGGGCACCTACAATGATATAACATACCGCTTCAAGATAATACTTTCCTGACAGAAGCAGAATCTCATCCAGATTTTCTAAAACATCAGGCCTTCTGAATTTTTTCTGTTGTGCCTTTGATGTTGAGCCAAGTGAAAGATTCAGGGTTTTAAAACCTGCTTTTTTCATATTCTGGATTATTTTTTCATTCAGTGAAGGAGGAAATAATCCGTTCATGGCCCTGAACTCAATTTTTGATTCACTAAACCGGCTTATTATTTCATTAAGTAATTCAAGAAACCATTTACCGTTGAGGGAAAGGTTTTCGTCTTCGAAATCAATAAAACCGCAATCAAAATCTTTTACGGCCCTTTCAATTTCATTTATAACTGATTTTACAGTTCTTCGCCTGTACTTTAAAGAAGACGACCCGACAGAACAATAGCTACAGTCCATGGGACAACCTCTACTAGCCGTAATAACAGCGCTACCTTTCTTACCTCTCCTGTAATATGAATTCTTTATAAGATTCATTGACGGCAAAGGAAAGCTATCCAGGTTATCCATTATTGCAGGCTCACTTGATACAATATCACCGTTTTGCCTCCGAAAAACAAGACCGGGGATTTTCTCCAGTATCTCTTCATTATGCGTCATGCCTTTTTTTACTGCTTCTGCAAGTAAAGGCATTGACACTTCCCCTTCCCCCCGTATAACAAAATCAACAAGGGAAGACTCCATAACCTTTTCAGGCATAATAGTAGGATGATGTCCCCCGAGGACGGTTATACTTTTCGGATTATTTTTTTTAACAATCTCTGCAATTTTAATTGCTTCGTCGTAATACGCCGTAAAAAGAGATGATATCCCTATCAGGCCGGCACCTGATTCCCGTACTATTTTCCCTATATGTTCAAAACTATATCCAAAATGTTTAAATTTATGAAAAAGACTAAATGGGGATATATCAGGATCTTGGTAATATTGCTTCAAGTAGGACATTTCATCAGGAAGATCAATTGTCTTTGATTTTGATACGGCAAGCGAATCGAACAATTCTACTGAAAAACCGCACTTTTCAAGAGAAGCTGCAATACTGGCAAGTCCATAAGGAATCGTTCTTTTTATAGTAAGATAAAAATCCCTGACAGGGGGCTGCAATAGAAGAATATCAGGCATGAATAAAACGCCTTAAAAAAAAACCATTCAAGACATATCTCAAATGGCTTCAATAAATAAATTATTATATGATACTTCCGTTAAAAGTATAACCGATGGCTAAGTATAAATCTTCATATACAAGGCATACACGTAGTATGTCGAACTTCTGATCAACCGCTATAACACATTAATCCCGCTATAGCTGGATTACGACGCCATCAAATCTACAGCAGCATCAAGTGCCATTCTATATCCGGAAACTCCAAAACCGGCTATCTGACCGGTGGCAACATCTGCAACCATAGACTTATGTCTGAACGGTTCCCTTTTATAAATATTGGAAAGATGAATCTCAATTACCGGCACCTCTAACAATAATACGGCATCACGGATAGCAATACTTGTATGTGTATATGCAGCAGGGTTTATGATAAATGCATCAATATTCCCCACTGATGCCTGGATTTTATCTACAATATCGCCTTCATGATTGGACTGAAAGGTTTCAACATCAATACCGAGCTTTTTGCCCTGCTTCTTCAGATCATCATTTATTTCATCAAGTGTTTTGCTCCCGTAAATTTCAGGTTCCCGGGTTCCCAGCGTGTTGAGATTCGGACCGTGCATCACAAGAATTTTTTTTCCGGTGTCTGAATTTCCCATTATTTCACCCTCAGTTTAAAAAGTTTCTATTTGTTTGTCTTGCTCCTGAAGCTTTCAAGGGTCTTTCTATAATCACTGCTGCCGTATACTGCAGATCCTGCCACAAAAGAGTCGGTTCCTGCAATAGAGATTTCCTCTATAGTCTTTTCGCTTACACCACCGTCTATCTGGATTATTGTGGAAAGTCCGAGATCATCAATTTTTTTCCTGAGTTGTCTGATTTTTTCAAGTGAATTCTTAATAAACGACTGTCCACCGAAACCCGGATTAACACTCATTATGACTACATAATCAAGATCTTCAAGAATCCAGTCAAGAGAAGAAATCGGTGTAGACGGATTCAATGCAACACCTGCCTTTACGTCAGATTCCTTTATTAACTGGATCGTCCTGTTCAAGTGAACACATGATTCAGCATGAACAGAAATATAATCAGAACCGGCTTTGATAAATTCGGGGATATAATTGCCCGGATTTTCAATCATGAGATGTACGTCAATGGGAAGCGAAGTAACTTTTCTTACAGCTTTCACAACCAGCGGACCCATAGTAATATTCGGAACAAAGTGTCCGTCCATAACATCAACATGTATCCAGTCAGCCCCTGCATCTTCAACCGCTTTAACCTCTTCGCCAAGTTTTGTAAAATCCGCCGAAAGAATCGACGGTGCTAAAATCTTCATGATTCGGATCTCCTGCTATTTATTATTACAAGTTCATTAATTTTAATTAGTTATTCTGACCATAAATCATATATTTTGGTCTTAATCAACTCATCATCTTCATATAGGAATACGGTAACATCCTGATTATTAGGTATCAGAACCCAAACTTCCTCACCAGGTTTTACATGTCCGTCAAAAAAATCGCTTGATGCACCGAAAAGATTTAATCGTATCCGAATATGCCTTTTTAAAAAACCTTTTTCAAGCCTGTATCTGAATAATCTTATTCCGTTCTCACCGGCTTTGTATTTTCCTGTTTTCCGTGAAGGGTCTCTGTTTATCAAAAGATTAACCTTGCTTCCCTCAAGTATGCGGTAACCTGACTGGGGTTCTTGTCCGGTTACAACATTTCCCGGAATATCATCATAATATACCGATTTGATCTCTCCTAATGTAAAATCATATTTTTCGATCAGAAGTATTGCCTCGTCAATCGGCAGCCCCGTGAAATCAGGCATTATGCTTGCATCCGGTAACTGCCCGAGGCTGACAAGAAAATCGACATAATCGTTTCTTTTAACCATGGAACCTTTTTCAGGAACCTGTGATATTATATTATCCTTATTGATTAACAGACTGCTTGTAGACGACAACGCTCCCTGGCGCAAATCGTTTTCTTCAAGAATTATCCGGGCCTGCTGAATTGAAAGCCCGATAAAATTCGGCATTATAATAGTTCTTGAACCCTTTGAAATAATTATCCTTAAATCACGGTCCTTTTTAATTTCCGCGCCAGGAGCAGGTTCCTGAAAAATAACATGGTTTTTTGGAATATCAGAACTGTATTCAGAACCGGCAACTTTGATATTAAGCCCAAGGTCAGTAAGAATCTCAAGTGCATATACAACATCCTTCCCACGAAGCTCGGGAATAACGACAATATCCTCACTCTTAATTATAAGGGTAAGTGTAAGATAGGCACTTATACCTGTTATAGCAAGGAATGCGGTAATAAGTGCTAATATTTTTAATATTTTTGAAATCATTTATTAATTCATCCGTAAAAAATACAACAAGGCACTTTAATTGATTGCCAAGTAAAACCTTTATATGCAAGACGTACTATATGACAAACTCGTAAAAATTTTAACCGATGGTTAAATAAAATATTCATATTCAGAGCATAGTTGATGGTGGAGACTTTTACGACACCATCATTTTCCAACAAAACTATTTCAACCTCTTCAGTCTAACAGCAAAAAATCCGTCCATATCATTTTTGTGCGGGTAAGTTTTTATAAACCCGTCTTCGCTGAAAAGAGAACCTAAACCATCAGGAATTCCCCCAGGCTTTTTCTCTATAGCAAATTCCGGATGATTATTCAAAAAGGTATGAATCACCTTTTCATTTTCTTCAAATTCCATACTGCAAACCGAATAAACAAGCGCACCATGAGGTTTTAAAACTTTTGAAAGATTAGTAAGAAATAATACCTGCCTCTCATTATATCTGTTTAAATCCTTTTTTTGTATTGACCATTTTGCATCAGGATTTCTTCTCAAAACTCCAAGCCCTGAGCATGGAGCATCAACAAGAATACGGTCAAACAACCCATTTATATTCTTATCAATAGGTAGTGTGCTAATATCATGGACACAGGTTTTGACATTGAGAATTCCCAGACGATTCATTTCTGATTCAAGTAAAAGAAGTTTTTCTTCAGAAACATCCATGGCAATAATTTCTCCATGGTTTTTCATATTCTGTGCGATATGACCTGTTTTCACTCCAAGACCGGCACACGCATCAAGTACTTTTTCGCCCGGCTTAGGATTAAGGATCATGGTAACAATCTGGGCTGCCTCATCCTGTACCTGAAAAAAACCGTCCCGAAAACCTTTTATTTCAGGAACAGGGACATTTGAAGAATAAATTTTCAACCCATCAGGTGAAACCTCAGTAGAGTATACTGAATCAGCATCACTTTTAAGAAGTTCCGTTAATTCATCCCTTCCGGTTTTCAGGGAGTTTGTTCTTATTGTTATAGGCGGTATTGTATTAATCGCATCGCACAAATGAGATGTTTCTTCAGGACCGAATCTTGCAACCCATCTTTTTATCAACCATCCGGGAAATGACTTTGTAACGGTAAGTGACCATACAGGCTCCTTTCCGAAATCAGGAGAAGGAATTTCTTTGTATTTTCTTGATGCACTGCGTAAAAGGCCGTTTACAAAACCGACAACCCATTTTGGTGCAAAAGTTTTTGAGATTTCAACAGAGGTATCAACAGCAGCAGAATCAGGTATCCTGTCTAGATAGATTATCTGAAAAATTCCAAGGCGAAGAATATTTAACACTTCAGGGTCAATTTTATTAATCGGGGTTTTTGAAAAATGCACGATAACCCAGTCGATACGACCACGCCATCTCAAAACGCCATAAACCAGGGCATTAAAAAGTGCCCTGTCTTTTTTTGAAAGACAATCAGTTTTTTTAGAAGCGTCGTCAAGAATTCTATCTAAAGTAAGTTTACCTTTGTCGAGGTTATTAAGAATATAAAGCGCAGAATATCGTGGATTTTCCTTCAAATAATTGCCTCAATTTTTTACTGATTACAGATAAGAAAGGGGTATTTGCTTAAAAAAATAATAGAAGCTATCTAAAAACTATTCCCGCGGGTATATTGTTCCCACGCAAAAAGTCCCTGATTTTGAGCCTTTTTCCTGATGATCCTTGCAATTCCAGTATAGATAAAGCACCTTTACCGGTAGCTATAATCAGTTCTCCCTCAAAGCTTTCCATAACTTTACCCGGCAAAGCATCAATAATATCCGTCTCAACTGCTTCACCTGAGAATATTTTCAGCCTTTTATCATCATGGAAAGTATATGCTCCCGGCCAGGGGGTCATACCCCTTATGAATGCATCAAGAGATTCTGCTGAAAGGTTCCAGTCAATATGTCCGTCGGACTTTTTCAGCATGGGTGCGTATGTTGCACGATCATGATCCTGAGGAATAAGCTTAATATTGCCTGATTCTATCTGCCCAAGGGTCTTTATCAAAAGTTTTGCACCTGATGCTGCAAGTCTGTCATGAAGAGTTGATGATGTGTCATCCGGCCTGATTTCTTCTTTTGCAGCCAGAATAATATCCCCTGAATCAATGGATTCTCCCATTAATATCGTAGTTACTCCGGTTTCTTTTTCACCGCTTATAATTGCATGCTGTATAGGTGCAGGTCCCCTGTATTCCGGTAGAAGCGAGGCATGAATGTTTATTGAACCTTTACCGGGAATTGAAAGAAGTCTCTTATTTAAAATATGACCGAATGCGACAACAACATACAGGTCCGGCTTAATTGATTCAATTTCAGCCGCAAATTCTTCAGTTTTTACATTATCGGGCTGAAGGACATTACAACCTAAACTGACAGCCGCTTCCTTTACAGGGGGCGGATAGACCTTTTGGCCTCTTCCTTTTGGACGGTCGGGTTGGGTAACAACCAGGGGAACATCATAACCGCTTTCCTTGAGTGCTTTAAGAGCAGGAACCGCAAATTCAGGTGTTCCCATAAATACTATTCTGGATATTTTTTTCATTTATTTTTCAGGTGTTTCTTTACACGTCGTTTATAAATTTCACGCTTTAACGAACTTATCCTGTCAATAAAAAGGATTCCGTTTAAATGATCTATTTCATGTTGGAGTACAACAGCATGTAACTCTTCGGTCTCAATTGTCAGAGGCTGGCCATTTCTGTCCAGTGCTTTCACCACAACAGACAGGCTGCGCTTAACATTTGCCCTGTATTCCGGTACGCTGAGGCAGCCTTCTTCCTCTGACAGATATTCCCCTTCGCTTGATACAATTTCAGGATTTATGAGCACCTGATATTCTTTTTTTTCCCTCTCTGCAGAAATATCATATACCAATATTTTTTTATCAGAACCTACCTGTGTAGCAGCAAGGCCTACTCCTGAATTTTCATACATTGTTTCAGCCATATCCTCAATCAGCTTCACAACCGATTCGTCAATATTCTCAACAGGTTCCGTAATAGTTTTTAAAAACTTATCAGGATATGTGAGTATGTTAAGTATTGCCAATTCAATTGTCCTTTCTTGTTCCGGTCTTAATCACTCAATTCATATTGTATCTGCCAGATATTTACTCCAAGAATAACTGCTGAAATAAAACCTATAATTATAACAGGAAACATCTGCCCCACATGACAGGCAAGTGTATATGCAGCAGCATCTTTTGCAGCAATACCGAACAGTGTAAGTGCAAAAACACCTCCGGCCTCCCATAACCCCCAGAATCCTGGAACAGACGGAAGCCCGATAAAAAAACATACTATAATCATAACAGCAGAAATTTCCAGAAACGATAATCCTATTCCCGGACACCCCAGTGAAAAAAGATACCACGAATAGGCATTAAAAATCCAGATAATAAGAGAATAAGCGAGACATAGAAACAATTTTTTAGGATCTTTGACAAGTGTAAAACCTTCAGCAATGTTATCCACAATCTTTACAATAATTATTGAAACGTTATTTTTAATTTTCTCTTTTATTTCAGAAGGAAGGAAAAAAAACTTATTGGGAAGCTGCATTACAAACTGGTTTATTATCTTCCGTATTTTTTCTGAGCTTATCAGAAGTACTCCTGCAATAAGAGCGATGGAAATCATGATCATGCTTTTAAAAATAGCCTCAAGGGTTTTACTGTTCAGGTGCAGGTTGCCGAAAGGAATATCAAGATTCGGGTCTATCTGAACGTTTGCAAGGACTACAATAAAAAATGCTATTAATAAAAGCATGTCAAATAGTCTTTCCGCAGCAACAGTCGCAAGGACAGTAGAAAAAGGGATATTATCTTTTTTATACAATATGGCAGGTCTTGCAAGCTCTCCTACTCTGGCAGGCAGAACACAGTTTAGCATAAAACCTATCATAAGGGGGTGATATGCATGCCAGAAGCCTATTTTATGAGTTGATTCAAGAATAACCCGCCATCTGAACACTCTTAAAATAAAACCTGTAAGTCCTGCTGCAATTGAAGGGATTATCCAAAAATAGTTTATTGACACCAGAGAATCCAGAAGGTCATCAAAAGGGACCCTTCTGAAGGCAAGATAAAGTGCAAGAGTAGAAATTATTACCCCTCCGATGAGGGAAAATGCCATCTTTTTTTTCATTTAAGTAAATTTGTAATATATCACACACTATTTTCAGATAAAATATCACGCGCTTTTATACAGTCTCTGTTTATCTGTTCTATCAGATCTGAAATATCTGAGAACTTTTTTTCATCTCTAAGCCTTTGAACAAAATTCACTCGGATATTCTGTTCATAAATTTCATCATCAAAATCAAAAATATGCACCTCAACAGTAAAAATATTATCATCAAAGGTCGGACTGTAACCTATGTTTGCAACACCTTTATATTTTTCGTTACAGCATTCAACAGTAACGGCATAGACGCCGGTTTTCGGGCACAGCTCATCCTGCAGATTTATATTAGCAGTAGGAAAGCCTAAAAGTCGCCCTCCCCTTTTTCGGCCGGTTTCTACCTTACCTCTTATCTGGTAATATCTTCCAAGTAGTTCCATCGCCCTGTCTACACGGCCTTCAGTAATTATATTACGGATTCGCGTACTGCTGATTCTTGATTCATCAGTTCCGGGAGCATTTATCCAGCCGGACACGATTACTTCAAAATCAAGGCCCTTGGCATACTCTTTTAAAAGCTCTATGGTTCCATGACGGTCTTTACCAAATGTATAGTCTTTCCCTACAATAATAGCTTTCATTCCTATACGTTTTACAAGGATGTCTTCTATAAACTCCGTTGCTGCAATAGATGCAAACGACTCTGTGAAAGGAATACATATAAGTACGTCAAGACCGGTTTTTTCAAGTAGTTCAACCTTTTGCTCATCAAGGGTAATCAACGGAAGGCGCTCACCTTTATTAAAGAACCTTGCAGGATGGGGGTCAAATGTGATTGCAATCGAGACCCCGTCGATCTCTTTTGCTTTATCATTAAGTTTGTCCATAAGTACCTGATGCCCCTTATGAACCCCGTCAAAGTTACCTAGGGTAATAACCCCGTTCTTAAAAGGTTTGGTTATCTCTTTTAAATCATTAAATATTTTCATATTTATTATTCACACGACAATGTTTTAATTATATAATGTTATTTTGTATATATTCTATATTGGTTCTTAATTTCATTGTGTCAAGTCATCAAGGTCAGGTGTGAAAGCATAAATGAAGTATACCAAATGTCTGGCTAAACGCAATAACACAGTATATGAAAACATTTTCGGCACCATATTTCGTAACGTTTAACCATGCCTGTTCCTCAATTAATATCTTGACAGATATTAAGCGAATATATATAAAATAAATCCTTTTGGTAATCAATAGTTAATCCTGTTCAAATAAGTGCCGAAGTGGCGGAATTGGTAGACGCGCTAGGTTCAGGATCTAGTGGGAGCAATCCTGTGCGAGTTCAAGTCTCGCCTTCGGCACCAGCAAACATCAAGGGTTTACAGAATTTCTGTAAACCCTTTTTTGTTCTTATCTATAAATGAACTCAACTGCTTACACACTTTAACCAGTTGACGTTGATTATATAAATCTTCTAAGCAGGTCTCCGGGTTACATAATTCGTAATCCATGTTCCTATTGGTTTTGAATGAAAGTGCCGATAGATATGCAAAGACTTCTTATAATGGTATACTTTGGACAGCTAAAAAAATAGTGCTTGTATTATCTTAAGAGTGTGGCTTATTTAATGACTATAAATCAAACCTCATTTGATTTGAAAGGGAAACGATATGAAATCCTACCTCTTGATGATATTATTATTGGCGGCAGGTTGCAGTACTCCTCGTACTTCAGCAGTTATGTTAAACAATTCTACAACATATTCTCCCACTAGTAATATTGAGATTTTGATGAGGACTCCAGAAAAACCTTATATAGAAATGGCATTACTGGAGAGTCCTGAAGGTTTTAACGTGCCAGACCTTTTGATCGAAATGAAGGATATGGCAAAACAACTTGGTGCAGATGCTCTCCTGTATGTAAATGAGTCAATACGACAGCATCCTCCAAGTACAACATACATGCCCATTACGGGTGGATATCAATCCATTGGAGGAGTCACCTATATAAAAGTCAAAGCCATTGCCATTAAGTACAAATAAAAAAGAGAGGAAGGCAATTAAACCGGCCTTCAAGGCTATTGTTCCTGATTTTTTATTAAAATAAAAACATCATAAAAAATAATGAAGAACTCGTAAAACAATAACCGATGGCTAAGTAAAAATCTTAATATTCAAACTCTATAACGCAGTAGATTGAAATTTTGACGATGCCATCAACAACAAGAAAAGGTATAATATAATGACGGCTAATACCATATGCACTATTTGCAGCAATAAAGAGGTTAAAGACAATATTGATGATTCATGCAGCAGGTGCGGAGCAGACAAAAAATCCTTAGTGCCTGAAGATAATGAAAGTGTAAAATCTTTTGACTTTGATTTCTTTGATCTTCCTGAAAATCTTGAGGAGGTTCGTACCAGAGCCAGGTTAAAACTTAAAGGGTATTGTGCTGTCTATCCATACTGTGACGGCAACCCGGATAGAATTTGCCAGAGAGAAACATATGGTAAGCCGATTGGATTAGGCGGTGCAGGATCAGGTGCGAGTTTTACTGCAAACGTTGAATCAATACAGAAATTAAAGCTAAACACAAGGCTGGTAGGTGAACATTTCGAACCGGATACAGGAACATCTTTCTTAGGTATTGATTTATCTCTCCCCGTTATGGGTTCATCAACAGCGGGTATTTCAAAATATAACGACACAATTACAGAATTAGATTTCTGCAGAGCGGCGTTAAAAGGATGTAAAGAAAGCGGTACGATTACTTTCAGGGGTGATACCTGGTTTTATACACCTGAAGACAACCCGGCTCTTGATGCAATTGAAATGGAGGGAGGTTATGGTATTCCCATATTTAAACCCAGGGCCCAGGATGTATTAAAAAAATTAATAGAGCGTTCAGAAAAAATCAACTGCCCTGCTGTTGGAGTTGACCTTGATGGCTGCGGATCTACGATAATGGCAAAGCATGGCCAGCCTGTTTTTAGAAAATCTGTTAAAGATTTAAGGGAACTTGTTGAGTTCACATCACTTCCGTTTATCGCAAAAGGTATAATGACCCCTGAAGATGCAGAAGCTTGTGTTGAAGCAGGTGTAAAGGTTGTAGCTGTCTCTAATCATGGTGGACGGGTATTGGATCATACACCGGGAGTTGCTGAAGTTCTCCCCTTGATCAGTAAAAAAATTAAAAACAAAGCAATTATTACTGCCGACGGCGGGGTACGGACAGGTTATGATGTTATAAAAATGCTCGCTCTTGGTGCAGATGCCGTATTAATAGGCAGAGATGTGATTCGCGGAGCAGTTGGCGGCGGCACAACAGGTGTTCGCATGCAAATGGAAAGGCTTAAGCAAACTTTGAGGCAGGCCATGATGATGACCCAATGCAGGGATATAAAGGAAATAAACGAGACAATACTATTCTGATGGCGTCGTAGATGGAGATTTCTACTTAGCCATCGGTTATACTTTTTTAATAGTTCATCCTATCTTAATGGCGCCAGGGGCACTTAGATTTATATTGAGGTAGTTTCTATTCACTTTTGGATTTATATTGAAGAATAAGTAGATTATTATCCGGATCAATTTGAAAAATAAAATTATTTAGAAATGACATTCCAAGAAGACCATCAGAGTCCTGTTCATTATCATTATCGATAATAATGGCGCTGACATTTTCAACATGCACACCATCTAATTTTACTTCCTTAAGAACAACCGATCTTGCAGGAATTATGGAACCATCTGCAAGCCTGCATTGGACAATTTCACCTTCTGTTTCTTTTATTTTTAATTTTTTTGATAGCTTTGAAGAAATCTGCACACTTGAGGCACCGGTATCAAGAATCAATCTGGCTGTTCTCTTAATTTTATTTTGACCTTTACGTAATAAGTATTTCCCTCCCTTTCGAGCTTAATAGTTTTTTTGCCTTTAAAATACCGGATAGTTGCTCCTGCGAGTTTACCTGTGGTGATAATAACCGCACCGGTTGTTTTCACCACGGCAGTTGCGACTTTCCCTGTAAGTACAACAGCATCCCCTACTAACCCCACAACACTACATGAGGTAAAAGAAATAAAACAAAATACGGCAAGTAATGAAATTACCATATTTCTAAATAGTTTTTTGATTTTCATACCCTTTTCTTTATCAGACAGGTTTTAAGTGCAAGAAGTATTCATCGTGGAAGCTACTTATTTGATGAAAATTTGTCAAGGAATGATAAAAGCACACCACAGGTTGATTATATATTTCACTTTTTACGACGCCATCGGTTATACTTTTTGCAAGTTCATCAGGGTTGATATCCGAACATTATGGTTTATTCTCTCTAATTATGTGGCCGACTCTCCCCGGTATGTGTGACCGAATTAAGAGTATACTCTCCTATACAAAAACAGATCAAAAATTAAAATAATTTGCGAAAGTGAATATAAGTATTATTATATTTATTAAGACAACAAAGAGAAATTTTATTAACCCTGAATTAACAGAAGAGTATCTATGATTCAATTTGATAATACCTATGAAAACCTTCCTGAAACTTTTTATAATAAGTCAGGTAGTATTAAATTCAGCAATCCGCAACTGATTGCTTACAATGATCAGTATGCAAAAGATGTGTTAGGTATCAATCTTGATTCATTAAGTAAGGATGAGCTTGCAGACCTTTTTTCAGGACAAGTAATACCACATGGTGCAAGCTCTATTGCTTTTGCTTATGCAGGCCACCAGTTTGGAGGGTTCTCTCCTCAACTTGGTGACGGGCGTGCACTTTTGCTTGGGGAAGTTGTTTCACCCGGTAAAAAGCGCTTCGATATTCATTTTAAAGGAACTGGTCCAACTGTCTATTCTCGCAATGGAGACGGCATGTCCGCTCTTGGTCCTGTCATACGCGAATATATCGTCAGTGAGGCTATGTTTCACTTAAATGTCCCGACAACCCGCGCTTTAGCAGCTGTGAGAACCGGTGATAATGTCTTTCGTGAGACAAAGCTACCGGGAGGAGTTTTTACCCGGGTAGCGGCAAGTCATATTCGAATTGGTACATTTGAATACTTTGCTGCAAGAAAAGATATTGAAGGCCTTAAAGCCCTGGTGGATTATACAATTAATCGTCATTATCCGGAGATCAATAAAAGTAAAAACAAAGAGCTTAATAAGTATCTTCTGTTATTATCTTCTGTAGCCAGTGCCCAGTCAATGCTCATTGCTCACTGGATGTCTCTTGGATTTATTCATGGAGTCATGAACACAGATAATATGGCTATAAGCGGTGAAACGATAGATTTTGGTCCTTGTGCTTTTATGGATAACTTTTCACAGACAAAGACCTTTAGTTCAATTGATAACCAGGGGAGATATGCTTATAATAATCAAATACCTGTTGGGATATGGAATTTATTTCGACTTGCAGATTGTATAGTCCCTTTGATCGATCCTGATTTTGTATTCATTCAGGGGGTAAAGTTAGAAACTTAATATACCCAGCTTAATTCGGGTTCTTGTTCTTTGAAATAGCATTTGATTATATCGACCAACTTCGGGAAGGTCGCTATTTTTTTAATCCGGCATGTCTGCTTGAGAGATAGAATACGTTCTACCCATCGGTTGCCTTTTTCACTCTGGGTTCCCTTGCTTCTTTTTCTCCAGAGTACACCGAAACGTAAAGCACGTTCTGCACGATTGTTTGTGGGTTCTACACCCTGCTCATCAAGAAAAGTCCAGAGGTTTTCCATCTGCCGCCCAAGACTGCGGGCAAAAGTGCCTGATTCGTCGTTGGCATCTTCGAATAGAATCAATTGCATGAGGAATCGAGAGTAAAAGTCTGTCCATTGTTTTTCAGAAGGAGGTTTTTTTGCAAAATGAGTTAACAACTGCAAATCCTTTTTAATACTTTTCCCAAAGCGTTGAATCGGTTCATCGTTACTTTCACTTAATTTTGTTGCCTTTCGAATCAAATGGGCAAGACACGATTGATGACCATGTTTCCATTTTTTGTATGTTCCATAATCATCGCTGACAAGAATACCTTTCCAGTCATCAATAAGTGCTTCAAATGCTTCTTTTGATCTATTCTTATGGATTTTAAAGAAGGCAACATTTTCGTTGGTCATTGTCCATAACCATTGAAGTTTAGAGGTTTGAAACCATGATGTCTCATCGATATAATTTACTGGAGATGTTCGTGCAACGTTTCCAATTTCATTGTACACAGGTAGAAGCGCTGCTGATGAACGATCAATAATATTTTGTATAGCACCTAAGGAAATGTGAAAATTTAAAACTGAATTGCAGAAGTCCTGAACTGTTTCCCTGCTGGCACCGTGTGATCCACTAAGCTCTGCAACTATAGCACTCAACCTTGGGCCATAACCAACCTGGAATTCTTCAGGGATTTTTGCTTTAACAGTTTTACCACATCCTTTGCATTCACCCTTATGTAATATGAAATGAGAAATATCCATTTTGATCTCCGGCAATTCAATATGCTGGTGTGTGTAAATAGGTTGCAGAGTGTCTTTGATAAAATCAGTGCATCCACAGGTGCATAATTCTGGCTCTACGGATAATGTTTTACCGGGTTCCAGCAGTGTTTGTTGATGGCCTTTATGTCCTTTTTGGCCGCCTCTTTTACGTTTTTTCTTTTTTTGTTTTGATTTCTTCTCTTGTTCCTTTTTTTTCTTAATCTTTTTAAATGGAGGATCAGAAGAAGGTGGTTTGCTTGAGTTCTGTGAATTCGTATTTAGCTGAGATTCAAGTTTATCAACACGTTTTGTAAGTATATTAACGGTATCTACAAGCCTGTCAATTGTATTTTCGAGATATACAATATATTCTCTGACAGGTTCCGGTGTTGCTTGCCAGTCTTTATCTGAAAAAGGTCGTTTAAGCTCCATAATTTGGAACTTATCACATTAAAAACAAAAAATCTAGTTTTATTTTAATTATTTCAACACGTTATAACTCAATAAGATTATAGGGTATTTCGATGGGTTTAAAGGTTAATTTTACCCCCTGAATGAATACCTATTTTCTTTTCAATTACAGGAAAATCCTCTTCGAAATTCCACTTATAGTCTACATCTGATAACCCAGCTGTTAAA
>JABHLN010000051.1 GCA_018693105.1 Desulfobacterales bacterium
GGCATCCGTGAGACAGCCAAGACAGTATGTACCGGTGTTGAGATGTTCAGGAAGCTTCTTGATGAGGGCCGTGCCGGAGACAATGTAGGTCTTCTTCTTCGCGGAACCAAGAGAGAAGAGGTAGAACGTGGTCAGGTAGTAGCGATACCCGGAACGATTACCCCTCATACCAAGTTCAAGGCAGAGGTATATGTATTGAGCAAGGAAGAAGGCGGACGTCATACGCCATTTTTTAGTGGTTACAGGCCGCAGTTTTTCTTCAGGACAACAGATGTTACCGGTATATTGAATCTTCCCGATGGAGTAGAGATGATAATGCCAGGAGATAATGTTGCAATATCTGGAGATCTTATCTGCCCGATAGCAATGGAAAAAGAGCTTCGTTTTGCAATCAGAGAAGGTGGCAGAACTGTTGGAGCTGGTGTTGTAAGTGAAATTATTGAATAAGGTGGAAAAATAATATCATGATGATGAATACCAAAATCAGGATAAAGCTTAAAGCATATGATCATAAGCTCCTTGATCAATCAGCAGTAGATATTTTTGATACTGCAAAAAAGACAGGCGCTAAAGTTGTTGGACCAATACCGCTCCCGACAAGAGTAAATAAATATTGTGTTCTACGATCACCTCATGTTGATAAGAAATCTCGAGAGCAGTTTGAAATAAGAACTCATAAACGCCTTATGGATATTTTGGAACCGACCCAACAGACAGTGGATGCATTGATGAAGCTGGATCTTTCTCCGGGTGTGGATGTTGAAATAAAGCTCTAGCATAGGAAAAAGTGATAGTTATGTGTAGAGGAATGATAGGAAAAAAGATAGGAATGACGGGGTATTTTACTCCTGATGGAAGCCATGTTCCGGTTACAGTAGTTGAGCTTGGGCCATGCGTTGTTACTCAAATAAAAACTAAAGAAACCGACGGTTATAATGCACTTCAACTTGGTTTTGGCAGTAAAAAGAAGACCCATACAAACAAACCGCTTGCCGGACATTTGAAGAAGTGCGGAAGCGATTTGTTCAATGTATTAAAGGAATTTCCTGTTGATAATCCCGATGAATATAAGGTGGGGCAGAAAATCACTTTGGACATGTTTGATGTTGGTGAATTTGTCGACGGGTCGGGTATCTCTAAAGGGCGGGGCTTTTCAGGTGTAATAAAAAGACACGGGTTCCATGGTGGTAAAGCCACACACGGAAGTCACAGCCATAGAATTCCCGGTTCAATAGGATGTAGTGCCTGGCCTGCAAAAGTAATTAAAGGCAAGAAAATGCCCGGACATTACGGTAATGAAAGAAAGACTATGAAGAACATTCAGATCGTTAATATAAGACCTGAAGAGAACCTTATACTTCTTAAAGGTTCATTACCAGGACATAAGGCTGGAATAGTAGAGATAAATAAGCTTAAAATTAACAAATAGCTTAAATACAATTTATTTAAGAATTTATAATTGAATAGTTAATAAATAGAACGAGGAATGTTATGGCTGTTGTTGATGTTCAAAATGCCAATGCAGAAAAAGTATCACAGGTCGAACTTGTTGAAAGTATTTTTAATGTACCGGTGAAGAAAAGTGTTCTGCATGAAGTAGTTACAATGCAGCTTTCCTGCAAACGTGCTGGAACAGCCTCTGTAAAGCGGAGATCAGATGTGAAGGGGAGCAGAAGAAAACTCTTTCGCCAGAAGGGGACAGGAAGAGCTCGCAGTGGAGACATAAAATCTCCTTTATTGAGAGGTGGAGGAGTCATTTTTGGTCCTGAAAATAGAGATTATTCATATAGTGTGCCCAAAAAAGTAAAAAAGTTAGCTCTTAAAATGGCCTTGACCAGCAAACTGCAGAAAGATGAGCTTATTGTGATTGATAAGATAGCTCTTGAAAATATTAAGACAAAAGATCTTAAAAAAATAATGAGTGGCTTGAATATTGAAAATGCCTTGATAGTCACGGAAGTCAAAGATGAGAATCTTGAACTTTCAGCCAGAAACATTCCTAATGTAAAAGTACTGAGGACAGATGGATTGAATGTATATGATATTTTAAAGTATCAGAAATTAATCATGATTGAGTCTTCAATAAAAAGTATTGAAGGGAGGTTACTCACATGAATTATTACGACTTAATTAAAAGACCTTTGAATACAGAAAAAACAACCATTCAAAAAGAAATATATAACCAGGTTACATTAGAAGTTGATGATGTCGCAAACAGGGTAGACATAAAAAAAGCGGTAGAATCTATTTTTAAAGTAAAAGTTGCTGGAGTTCGAACAATGCGAGTTAACGGTAAAATAAAACGCAGAGGGCGGACTATTGGGAAACGTAGAAATTGGAAAAAAGCAATCATTACTTTGATGCCTGGTGAAAGAATTGATTTTTTTGATGGGGTTTAATCTGATTAATTTGTTTGCAGCAAAAGTTGTTTGGGAGTAAATAATGGCAATTATAAAAGTAAAGCCGACTTCACCTGGACGTAGGTCCCAAGAGTATTCGTCATTTGATAATATTACGAAAACTACTCCGGAAAAAAGTCTTTTAAAACCTGCTAGGAAAAAAGGTGGACGTAATTCAAATGGTAGAATCACTATCAGGCATAGGGGCGGAGGACATAGACGTCATTACAGGGTAATTGATTTCAAACGAAATAAAGATGGTATTCCTGGTAAAGTTTCATCCATTGAGTATGATCCTAATCGTAGTGTAAGAATTGCTTTGATTAATTATGCAGATGGTGAAAAACGTTATATACTTTTACCATTGAAATTAAATGTCGGTGATACGATTTTATCAGGACCTGATGCAGATATAAAACCCGGCAATACATTACCGCTCAGTAATATACCTCTTGGTACTCAAATACATAATATAGAATTACGTCAAGGTAAGGGCGGTCAGATTGTAAGGAGTGCTGGTACATATGCACAATTAATGGCCAAAGAAGCACCTTATGCACTTGTGAAATTTCCCTCAAGCGAGGTTAGAAAGATACTCCTTAGTTGTAAAGCTACTATCGGGCAATTGGGGAATACTGAACATGAAAATATTTCAATAGGAAAAGCAGGTCGAAAACGATGGCTTGGCAGAAGGCCCAAAGTCAGGGGCGTTGCAATGAACCCTGTTGACCATCCAATGGGTGGTGGTGAAGGCCGTTCGTCAGGTGGAAGACATCCATGTTCGCCCTGGGGTCAGCCTTCAAAAGGTTATAGAACAAGAAAGAATAAAATAACAAATCGTTTCATAGTAAAAAGGCGAACCAAGTAGTAACAGGTTCTTAAAATAAGCAGATATTGTTTCAGGAGAATGTATGCCTCGTTCACTAAAAAAAGGTCCTTTTATTGAATCCAAATTATTAAAAAAATTGGAAATGGCCCAAAGTACACACAGTAATCAAGTAATTCAGACCTGGTCGAGAAGATCTACAATAGTTCCTGAAATGGTAGGAATAACTTTTGCTGTACATAACGGCAAAAAATTCATCCCGGTATTTGTTACTGAAAATATGGTTGGGCATAAATTGGGTGAATTTTCACCGACACGTACATATTATGGACATGTCGGTTCTAAAAAAGGCAAATTAAAATAGAGTCGTGTAAATTATATTATTGAAAGGGAATGTTTGTCATGGAGGCTAGAGCTGTAGCAAGACACCTTCGTATTTCTTCACAGAAAGTACGCAAAATAGTTGGTTCAATTAAGGGGAAACCTGTTGAGACTGCGCTGAACAGCCTGAAATTCATGCCCCAGAAGTCGGCCGGTTTGGTTATGAAAGTCCTTCAGTCAGCAATAGCAAATGCTGATGAAAATGCTAATCTTGATGTAGATTCTTTAATTGTTTCGAATATAATAGTTGACCAGGGGCCAACATTAAAGCGATTTAGAGCCAGAGCACGCGGTAGAGGCTCTCGAATATTAAAACGAACAAGTCATATAACGGTTATTGTTGCTGAAAAGTCAGTATAGAAGATTCAGTTTAAAGGAGGAGGCGTCTTGGGCCAGAAAGTTAATCCGATAGGATTGAGATTAGGAATAGTAAAGACTTGGGAATCACGGTGGTATGCCGATAAGAATTATTCTGATTATATATATGAAGATTATAATATCAGGAAGTTTCTGAAAAAAAAGCTGAACCATGCAAGTATCTCAAGAATTGAAATTGAAAGATCGGCTAAGCGGGTAAGACTTAGAATATATACTGCCAGGCCCGGTATTGTTATCGGAAAAAAAGGTGCTGAAATTGAAAATTTAAAACAGGATCTGAAAAAAATAATCTCACAAGAAGTACTCATTGATATACAGGAGATTAGAAAACCTGAAATTGATGCTCAGCTGGTAGCAGAAAATGTAGCAAATCAATTGATAAGAAGAGTTGCTTTTCGACGTGCAATGAAAAGATGTGTGTCCTCATCATTAAGATTTGGAGCACTGGGTGTAAAAATAATTTGTTCCGGACGACTTGGTGGAGCTGAGATGGCACGTACAGAATGGTACAGGGAAGGGCGAGTTCCTCTTCACACCCTAAGGGCAGATATCGATTATGGATTTGCTGAAGCGAATACAACTTATGGAATTATCGGTATAAAAGTTTTTATTTTTAAAGGTGAAATTTTAAAGAAAAAACAGGATGAAATTACCGGTTAGAATTATTTAGGAGATATAAGTAATGCTTAGTCCAAATAAGGTTAAATACCGAAAACAGCAAAGAGGAAGAATGAAAGGCAAGGCCCATAGAGGAAGTGCTTTAAATTTCGGAGACTTTGGCCTGCAAGCTGTTGAATGCGGAACAGTAACCTCAAAGCAAATTGAAGCTGCTCGTATTGCCATGAATCGTCATGTAAAGAGAGATGGCAAAATGTGGATCAGGATATTTCCAGATAAACCTTTTACTAAGAAACCTGCTGAAGTAAGAATGGGTAAGGGTAAGGGTGGAACAGAAGGATGGTGTGCAGTAATAAAACCGGGTAGAATCATTTACGAAATGGAAGGTATTTCAAGAGAAATGGCAAAAGAAGCTCTAAGACTTGCTGCGCACAAGTTATCTGTAAAAACAAAATTCATTGAGAGGGACTGATAGCAATGATACCAAGCGAAATTAGAGATATGAGCATCGAAGATATGCAGAAAAAAGTTCTTGATTTAAAAGAAGCATATTTTAATTTGAGATTTCAGCATGAAACCGGTCAGCTTGAAAATACAAATACTTTAAAAAAAACAAGGCAGGATATTGCAAGAATTATAACAATAATTAATGAAACAAAAAAGTAAAGAATAGTTACTGCTATGGAAAAAAGAGGAAATCGAAGAGAATTTACTGGAACTGTTGTAAGTGATAAGATGGATAAAACAGTTGTTGTTATGGTTGAAAGACTTGTAAAGCATAAACTTTATAAAAAATATATAAAGCGGCGAGCAAAATTTTCAGTTCATGATGAGAAGAATAATTGTAAGACCGGTGACAAAGTAGTGATTACGGAATCAAGACCGCTGAGTAAAACAAAAAGATGGCGAGTCATTAATATAGTTGAAAAAGCAGTTTCGCTTTAAAGGATGATAAAAGATGATTCAGTCGGAAACACGTTTGACAGTTGCTGATAATTCTGGTGCAAAGGAAGTATATTGCATAAAAGTATTGGGCGGTTCCAAAAGACGCTATGCAAGTATTGGAGATATCATTGTTGTATCCGTCAAGGAGGCAATACCAAACTCAAAAGTTAAAAAAGGTGATATTTTAAAAGCAGTTGTTGTCAGGACAAAAAAGGAAATTGGGAGATCAGATGGATCCTATATCCGATTTGACGATAATTCAGCTGTTTTGTTATCCACTAGTATGGAACCTATAGGAACAAGAATATTTGGCCCAGTCGCTAGGGAATTACGAGCAAAAAAATATATGAAAATAATTTCACTGGCCCCAGAGGTTTTATAAAATTAGCTCTGTGGAGAAAAAATCTATGTTGAATAAAAAAATAAGTATAAGAAAAGATGACAAAGTAAAAATAATTGTCGGTAAAGATAAGGGTAAAATCGGAAAAGTTTTAAGTGTAAACAAAAAAAATAACAGGGTTGTTGTTGAAAATATAAACTTTGTTAAACGACATACAAAACCGAACCCTCAGAGCAGTCAGGGTGGAATTGTTGAAAAAGAGGCTCCGATTCATTGGTCTAATGTGATGATAATGTGTGACAAATGCATTACACCGACGCGTATAAAAATGAAACTACTTGAAGACAATAAAAAGGTTCGTGTATGCAGCAAATGTAACGAGGTCCTAGATAGTTAAAATACATGAATTGGGAGTCGGAGGATATTAGGTAATGTCAGATATAAAAGAATTTTATAATAAAGAAATAGTCCCAGAACTGATTGAAACTTTTAAATATTCAAATATTATGGAAGTTCCAAAAATTGAAAAGATTGTATTAAATATGGGACTAGGAGAAGCTATCAATAATATTAAAATTATTGATTCTGCTGCTGAAGAACTAAAACTTATATCAGGGCAAAAACCTGTTGTGAGGCGAGCAAAAAAATCAATTGCTGCATTTAAATTAAGAGAAGGAATGCCTGTGGGTTGCATGGTTACACTCCGCAGAAAAAGAATGTTTGATTTTTTTAATAAACTTGTGAACATAGCACTTCCTCGAGTTCGTGATTTTAAAGGTATATCGGGAAATTCACTTGATGGACACGGGAATTATTCACTCGGTGTAAAGGAGCAGATTATTTTCCCTGAAATTGATTATGATAAAATTGATAAAGTTAAAGGGTTAAATATTACTATTGTAACAACTGCCAAAACTGACGAAGAAGGAAAAGAACTTTTACGTCTGTTTGGAATGCCCTTTAGAAAATAATAGTATTAACTGACAGATATATGAAGACTGGTTTATAGTTAACTTAAGGAGGATGGTTTGGCAAGAAAGGCTCTAAGATTAAAAGCTCAGGGAGATATGAAATTCAAGGTGAGGAAATATAATAGATGCCCCATTTGCGGAAGGCCACGTGGATTTATGAGAAAGTTTGGTATATGTAGAATTTGCTTTCGGAATCTTGCATCTCACGGTAAACTTCCTGGGGTAACTAAATCAAGCTGGTAAACAAAAAATTGATAGTTCATTTAATTTTAAAGAATTTATCAAACGGAGAATAAAATGGCGTTAAGTGATCCCGTTGCTGATATGCTGACCCGAATAAGAAATGCAGGAAATGCAAAGTTTGAAAGTGTTAATATTTCAGGGTCAAATATTAATGTTGAAATAGCAAAAGTTTTGAAAACGCAGGGCTTTATAAAAAATTATAAATTTATAAAGGATGATAAGCAGGGTGTCCTGAGAGTTTATCTCAAGTATGATGACAAAGAAGCTCATGTGATTCTTGGATTAGAACGCGTTAGTAAGTTAAGCCGACGTGTTTATGTAAAGAGCAGAGATATAAAGCCAATATTAAATGGTATGGGTATATCCATTATATCAACATCTAAGGGAATAATGACTGATAAACAAGCCAGAAATGGGAATGTTGGTGGTGAAATTCTCTGTAATATCTGGTAGTAAGAGGAGCAATAATGTCCCGAGTAGGTAAAAAACCGGTTGAGATACCTGGAAGTGCAAAAGTAACATATAAAGAAAAGCATCTTACGATAAAGGGGGATAAAGGAAAACTTTCCCTTGAAATCAATCCTTTAGTCGATCTGAAAATTGATGATAGATTGATAGTAGTAGAAATAAAGTCGGATGATCGTAAGACCGTTGCATTACAAGGGCTTACCAGGTCGCTTGTTTCTAATATGATCGAAGGTGTTTCAAAAGGGTTCGAACGGAAACTAGAAATAAATGGTATAGGTTACAGAGCTGAATCGAAAGGTAAAAGTGTTGTATTTAATCTGGGTTACTCTCACCCGATAGATTTTAAATTACCTGAAGGTATATCAGCTTCAATAGATAAATCATTAATTGTTCTTTCCGGTATAGATAAGCAACTGCTTGGGCAGACAGCTGCTTCAATCAGAAAACTACGTCCTCCTGAACCGTATAAAGGTAAAGGAATAAAATACGTTGAGGAACATATACAAAGGAAAGCAGGAAAAACCGGAACAGTTTAGAATACATATAATATGGGATAATATTTTATACTATATATTTGTAAGGGATTAATTAAAATGAGATTGCATCAAAGAAAACAATCTAGACTAAAAAGAAAATTAAGGATAAGGAAAAAGATATCCGGGACTAAACAACATCCTAGATTGAGTGTGTTTAGAAGTGCAAAACATATATTTGCCCAGATTATTGATGACGACAGTGGAAAAACTCTGGTCGCTGCTTCTACTCATGAAAAAGAATTTAAATCTCAGGATAAATTTGAAAGCAAGATAGCTGCTGCAAATTTTATAGGGAAATTAATAGGCAAAAGATCCATAGATAAAGGTATAAACTCAGTTGTATTTGATCGTAACGGGTTCATATACCATGGGCGTGTAAAAGCTGTTTCAGAAGGTGCACGTGAAGCAGGTTTGAAATTTTGAAAAATTGTTTTAGAATTTAGGAGGCAATCCCCTTGTTCAAACAAGAAAAAGATGAAAATCAGTTAATTGACAAGGTTGTTCATATAAACCGTGTTGCTAAAGTTGTAAAAGGTGGTAGAAGATTTAGTTTCAGCGCTATTGTTGTTGTTGGTGATGGGAAAGGCAACATTGGATGCGGGTTGGGTAAGGCTGGTGAAGTGCCTGAAGCAATTCGTAAAGGGGTTGAAAAAGCTAAAAAAGCGATGGTCAAAGTGCCTATAATTGAAGGAACAATTCCTTATGAAATCATTGGTAAATTCGGAGCAGGGAAAGTCCTTTTAAAACCGGCTTCAGAAGGTACCGGCGTGATTGCAGGCGGAGCTGTGAGAGCTGTGCTTGAGGCGGTCGGCGTTCAAAATATATTAACGAAATGCATGGGATCACATAATCCGCATAATGTTGTTAAGGCGACAATTGCAGGTTTGAAAATGCTTCAGACTCGTGAACAGGTTGCCGCAAGGCGCGGAATAAACGTGCAGGATTTATAATTTAGGATTTAGCAAATGTCAGTAATGATAAAAGTAACTCTTGTTAAGAGTATGATAGGTAGGCCTGAAAGTCACCGCAAAGTACTAAGAGGTATGGGACTTACAAAAGTAAACAGGACCGTAGAGTTGAAAGATACACCTTCCACCAGGGGAATGGTTAAGAAAGTATCTCACCTGGTAAAAATGGAGGAAATTACCTGATGAGGTTAAATGAGCTGTCACCATCAAAAGGATCAAAAAAACCCCGAAAAAGAATTGGAAGAGGGCCTGGTTCTGGAAATGGAACATATGCCGGAAGGGGTAATAAAGGCCATAATAGTCGTTCCGGAGGTGGTGTAAGACCTGGTTTTGAAGGTGGCCAAATGCCTTTACACAGGAGATTACCTAAACGGGGTTTTACAAATATATTCAAAAAGAATTATTCAATAATTAATATCCGTGATCTTACAAGGTTTGAAAGCGGAAAAATTGTTGATGAACTTGAATTGATTCGTGAAGGACTTGTAAAGGGAAAAAATGAAGGGATAAAACTTCTTGGGAATGGTGAGATAGATTATCCACTTACATTAAAAGTTCATAAAATAAGTGAAAGTGCCAGAAAAAAAATTGAAACAGCCGGTGGCTCAGTAGAGGTATTATAATATGGTAGGTGGGGGCTTACAAAATATATTCAAGATTCCAGAACTAAAAAGAAAAGTCTTTTTTACTATGATGATTCTTGCGGTTTATCGAATTGGAGTTCATGTTCCCACTCCAGGAATGGACCAAGCTGCTCTTGCAAGGATTTTTGCTAAGTATAGTGAAGGAATGCTTGGATTATTCAATATGTTTTCAGGTGGAGCCCTTGAAAGATTGTCTGTTTTTGCCCTCGGTATAATGCCTTATATCAGTGCTTCAATTATACTTCAGCTTTTGACTGTCGCAGTACCTCATCTGGAAAGGTTGTCAAAAGAAGGTGAACAAGGCAGGAAAAAAATAACTCAGTATACACGCTACGGTACAGTGGTACTTAGTGTAATACAGGGCTTTGGAATTAGTGTTGGCCTTGAGCAAATGGGAGCAGTAATTCATCCTGGCTGGGGTTTCAGGATCTTGACAGTACTAACTCTTACAGCCGGAACTGCTTTTATTATGTGGCTTGGGGAACAGATTACTGAAAGGGGTATTGGGAACGGTATCTCCCTGATAATTTTTGCAGGAATTGTTGCCAGGCTACCGAGTGCAATTTCAACCATTTTCAGACTGGTTGCCACAGATGCAATGACTATTTTTACAGTAATATTACTTGCAGTGCTTGCATTTGTTGTAGTTGGTTGCATAGTATTTTTTGAACAGGGCCAGAGAAGAATACCTGTACAGTATGCCAAGAGAGTAGTAGGAAGGAAAATGTATGGTGGGCAGAGTACCCATCTACCATTGAAAGTCAATACATCAGGTGTTATACCTCCGATTTTTGCATCTTCTATAATAATGTTTCCAGCAACTGCTGCCGGATTTATTACGATACCGTTTATCGCAGAACTTGCTAATTCTTTGAGACCAGGGAATTGGGTATATAATCTTTTATATATATCATTTATTGTATTTTTTTGTTTCTTTTATACTGCAGTAACATTTAAACCAGATGATGTTGCGGAGAACATGAAGAAGCAGGGTGGTTATATACCTGGGATAAGACCAGGGAAGAAAACTGCTGATTATATTGACAGAGTATTGACTAGAATAACAGTTGGAGGAGCGATATATCTGTCTATAGTTTGTATTTTTCCTTCTTTATTATATTCATGGTGGCATATTGATTATATGATAGCTAGCTTTTTCGGAGGGACATCACTTTTAATACTTGTTGGTGTTGCTATTGATACAGTATCCCAGATTGAATCACATATGCTTACACGTCATTACGAAGGGTTTTTGAAAAAAGGCGTTAAGTCAAGGGGGTAAGATTATAGATATGGTGATTTTAAAATCACCTAAGGAAATTGAAAAAATCCGTGAAAGCAACCAGATAGTTGCAGAAATTCTATCAATCCTTAAGGCTGAAATTAAGCCAGGGGTTGATACATTGTATCTAGATAATCTGGCAGAAGAACTGGCAAAGAAAAAGAAAGCTGTACCGGCATTTAAAGGGTATAGAGGATTTCCATATTCAATTTGTGCATCTGTTAATCAGATGGTTGTTCACGGTTTTCCATCAAAGCAGCCCCTTAATGAAGGTGATATTTTAAGTATTGATTTTGGTACACTATATAATGGTTTTTATGGCGATTCGGCAATAACGGTGCCTGTAGGGAAAATTTCTAAAAATGCTGAACGTCTTTCACAAATAACAAAAGAGTCACTTTTTAAAGGAATTGAAAAAGCAATTCCCGGTGGTAGATTATCAGATATATCGAATGCCATTCAAACTCATGTAGAAAGTGCGGGTTATTCGGTAGTCAGGGTTTTTGTAGGACATGGTATAGGTTCTAAACTTCACGAGGAACCTCAAATACCAAATTACGGTTCACCCGGTGTAGGTATAAGATTAAAGACAGGGATGACTTTAGCTATTGAACCTATGGTTAATGAAAAGGGACCTGACGTTAAGATACTAGATGATGGATGGACTGCAATAACAAAAGATGGCGGGTTGTCAGCGCATTTTGAGCATACTATAGCAATAACTGAAAACGGTCCTGATATTTTGAGTAAAAGATAACTGGAGGTCGAATGCCAAAGGAAGAAGCAATTAAAGTTCAGGGCAAAGTTTTGGAAACATTGCCTAATGCTATGTTTAAAGTTGAACTTGAGAATGAACATCAGGTACTTGCGCATATTTCCGGGAAAATGCGTATGCATTTTATTAAGATTTTGCCCGGAGATACAGTAACGGTTGAACTGTCTCCTTATGATTTGACTCGCGGCAGAATTACATACAGGTCAAAATAAAAATTTGAGGAAAACGAGGGCAGACAAATGAAGGTAAGAGCATCTGTAAAAAAAATTTGTAGCAAATGTAAGATTGTAAAAAGAAAAGGTGTACTTAGATGCATCTGTGAAAATAAACGTCATAACCAGAGGCAGGGATAGAGGAGGACATACTTTGGCCAGGATTGCAGGTGTAGATTTACCGAAACGTAAAAGAATTGAGATAGGGCTTACCTATATATTCGGTATAGGTCGAAGCACTTCAAAACAAATAATTCAAAAATGTAATATTGATCCAAATACAAAAACTGATGAATTATCTGAATCTGAGATAAATAGTATTCGCCAGTTAATAACAAACGAGTATAATGTTGAAGGTGAACTACGTACGATTGTTTCCATGAACATTAAGAGATTGATGGACTTGGGTTCTTATAGAGGTATTCGTCATAGAAAATCACTCCCGGTACGGGGCCAACGGACCAGCACAAATGCAAGAACACGTAAGGGTCCTAAACGTACTGCTGTTAAAAAGAAAGGTGCTGTTACAAAGAAATAATTAGGAGGCAATGCGTTAAAAATGGCTAAACCATCCCGTACCAAGAAAAAAAAGGTAAAGAAAAATATAGCCAGTGGAGTTGTACATATACAATCCACTTTTAATAATACTATTGTTACAATAACTGATTCTGCAGGAAATGTTATTTCATGGTCAAGCTCCGGTGTTCAGGGATTTAAAGGATCTAGAAAAAGTACTCCCTTTGCATCCCAACTAGCTGCTGAAGATGCAGCTAAAAAAGCAATGGATCATGGGATGAAAACTGTAGAGGTATACGTAAAAGGACCTGGTGCAGGACGTGAATCAGCTCTTAGAGCACTGCAGGCCACAGGTTTTACGGTTACAAAGATAAAGGATGTTACTCCTGTACCTCACAATGGTTGTCGGCCGCCAAAGAGACGCAGAGTTTAGTTGCTAGAAGAAATATTATAATTTATAGGACGACAGTTTCTTAAGGAGGAAGTCTTGGCACGATATAGAGGTTCAGTTTGCCGATTATGCAGACGTGAAAATATGAAATTATTTCTTAAAGGCGATCGTTGTTATTCTGACAAATGTGCATTTGATCGGCGTAGTTATGCACCTGGGCAACACGGACAAAGAAGGCCGAAATTCTCAGATTACGGAGTTCAGCTTCGTGAAAAACAAAAAGTAAAACGTATGTACGGTTTATCTGAAAAACAGTTTCGACTTACATTTGCAAATGCTGATAAAAAGAAAGGAATAACCGGTACAAACCTTCTTGTTTTACTTGAAACTCGGCTTGACAATGTTGTTTACCTGCTTGGCTTTACAAATTCACGTACTCAGGGTAGACACTTTGTAAAGCATAATCATTTTCTTGTTAATGGTAAGAAGGTAAATATACCATCATACAAGGTTAAGCCCGGTGATGCTGTTGAAATTCGTGAAAGAAGCAAAAATATTAAGTTCATTGAAGATTCACTTACCGCTGTAGTACGAAGGGGAATACCTCAATGGCTTGAGCTCGAAAAGGACAATAAAAAGGGTGTTGTAAAGAGCATACCTGCTCGAGAAGATATTAATATACCAATTCAAGAACAGTTAATTGTAGAACTTTATTCAAAATAATATTATTTATCTTTTAATCAACAGGTTCTATGTTTGGAATTGTGGTAGTTTTTTTCCGATCAGCCTCCTTATGAAATAACAATGGAGAAAGATATGTCATCAAGTGATTTAATGTACATGAACTGGCGGGAAATGATTAGGCCTGAAAAAGTTCAGGTTGTCGAAAGTAATCCTTATTATGGTAAGTTTGTTTGTGAGCCATTAGAGCGAGGCTTTGCCATAACAATTGGAAATGCTTTAAGACGAATAATACTTTCTTCATTGCATGGTGCTGCAATAGTAAGTGTTAAGTTTGATACTGTTATGCATGAATTCAGTGTGATCCAAGGTGTTTACGAAGATGTTTCAGAAATAATACTTAACTTGAAACAGGTTCGAATTAAAGTAGATGATATTGAAAATCGAACAATAAAGATTGAAGCTGATGGTGAAAGAAATGTAACTGCTGGGGATATTATTTGTGAAGATGGTGGTATTGAAGTACTTAATCCAGATCAGCATATCGCAACACTTTCCGCAGACTCATCTTTAAAAATGGAAATGAATGTTAAGGTCGGTAAAGGTTATTCCCTTTCCGATTCAAATAAAGATGAGCTTTTTCCCGTTGGAACTATTCCTATTGATTCTGTCTATTCACCTATAAAAAATGTTAGTTATGTAGTCAGTAACTCACGAGTAGGACAGAAAACAGATTATGACAAACTTACATTTGAAGTCTGGACAGACGGTAGTATTCTTCCGGAGGATTCAGTAGCATTTGCTGCTAAGGTTTTAAAAGAGCAGATGACAATATTTATCAATTTTGATGAAGAACTTGAACCCGAACCGGAAAAAGTACAGGAAAATTCTGAAGAAGATGAATTTAATGCTAATCTATACAGAAATGTAGATGAACTTGAACTGTCAGTACGAAGTGCTAATTGTCTTAAGAATGCAAATATTATTAAATTATATCAGTTGGTACAAAAGACCGAATCTGAAATGTTAAAGACTAAAAACTTCGGAAGGAAGTCTTTGAATGAGATCAAGGAGGTCCTTAATGAGATGGGACTATCTCTTGGTATGAATATGGAAGGATTTGTACCACCTGATGAGAATACAGATGATGGAGAGTAAGTAACCAATGAGACATCGAAAATCCGGTATAAAATTAAATAGGACGAGTAGTCATAGAAACGCCATGTTTAGAAATATGGTTACTTCCCTATTCAAGTATGGCAAAATTAAAACTACTGATGCAAAAGCAAAAGAGTTACGACGCTGGGCAGATCAGATGATAACTCTGGCAAAACGTGGAGATCTTCATGCAAGACGGCAGGCTCTTTCAGTAATTATTGAAAAGAATGTAGCTCACAAACTTTTCGAAGAAGCTTCCGACAAGTATGGGAGTAAACCCGGTGGTTATACACGAATTACTAAAATTGGTAAACGAGCCGGTGATGCAGCAGACATCTCTCTGATTGAGCTTGTATCAAGTGAAGATACCGGAAAGAAGAAATCTCGTAAAAAGAAAGAAACCGTTAAAATTGAAGAGACACAGACGCAGGCGGAAGCTCCTGAAGTAAAAGAAAATATAGAAACAAAGGAGAATCCTGAAGATAATAGTACTGAAGAAACCGATAAGGCAACAGGTAGTACTGTAGAAAGCAAGGAAACTCAGGTAGAAGTTGAAGATGATAAATAATCACTTCTAATTACCATGAGCGTTCTCAATATAAACTTTATTTCGTTCTTACATAATGATTGATGCGGGCTATTATAAGTATCCCCATATGAATAATTGTTATTAAAATGTTAATTCAAAAGGCTTTGTTTTAAAGAAACAAGGCCTTTTTTTTGTTATTTTCTTAATGCTTTTATCTGATACAAAGCCTTATCAGCTTTGTCTAACAATTTGGAATAGTCATTTATGGTCTTATCCTCTGTTGAAGCAATGCCGAAACTTAAGGAAACATTGACGCTCTCACCCTGAACAACAAGAGGTGAGGCTTTTATATGATTGTTTATTCTGTTCATCATGCTTTTTGCTTTGTCTATTTTAGTTTCAGGAAGTATGATAACAAACTCATCACCGCCAAATCTGGTAACAACATCGGATACACGGCACATGGCTGACAATATATCAGCTACAATTATTAAAACTTCATCCCCAACAGCATGTCCGAATATATCATTCACATTCTTAAAATAATCAAGATCAAGGAAAACAACAGAGAGTTGATTGGTGTATCTTTTTGAGCGTTTGAATTCACGTTCAAGAACTGTCTCCATGACTCTTCTATTTAGCAGGTTGGTAAGTGGATCATGATATGCAAAAAACTTTATTTTTTCATGAGCAGTAACATTTGAAAGGCAAAGAGATACTTTTAATGCAAGCTGTTTAAGTAAAAATGTATCAATGCCGGGAGAAAATCTTTTTTTTGAAAGGTCGGCAAGGTTCAAGCTTCCTATTATATCACCTTTAAATGAAATCGGTAGAAGTGCAATAGATTCAATAACACTATTTTTACCTGATGGATAAAGTTGTGAATATGTTTCCAGGTTTTCATTTACTAACAGCGGTTTATTCTTATCAATGAGGTTGAGGAAGGTTTCTTCTTTAATGAAATTGATTCGCCTTTGTATTTCAATTGAAGAGTCTAATGCATCAATAAGATTAGATACTTCACAGTTATTAATCATTGAAATCCAGGCATAGGGGATTTGAAATTGCATCTTGATTTCATCAAGAAGAGCTTTGAAAAAATTCTGAAAATCAAGTATTGAGAGAATTTTTGTTTCTACGTTATGAAATTTTCTTGAAAGATTTTCATTTTCTTTAAGTCTTTCAATAATATCGTCCATTTCAATTTTTTTTAACTGAGTTTCCATTTATTTATAATCATTCTATTTTATTTTTACAATTATACTAAAGCTATTTTCGAAAATTAAGCGATTATGATTAAAAACATATAATATCTCAAAAAGGACCTAAGATTAATGTCTAAGTAAAATGATAGTAGATTAATAGAGGATAAACATAAAATCATTGATGAACAATGATTATGAGCAAAATGTTTTTTTGTGTCAAGAATAAAGGGTTGGAAAACAAATATTTCACCAAATAACATATAGGATAGTGGAGTTTATCCAGTAATAGCCCAAGAATACCAGATTATTACTTTTTACCCGGTTCTTGAAAAAAGACTGTGCTCCTTTATATCTGTATCAATAATTTGGATTGTATGTGGAGAGTTCTATTTGGTCATCAATTATATTTTTACTTGTCCATCAAAAATTACCATGATTATAAATAAGAGTTCCATTATTGATTTGAGAGCGGCAACATGATAAAAATTTGTATAAATTGTAAAAATATATAATAAATCAGCAGCAGTTAATTTTTAAATATTTTTTTTGCGTATTGTTTAGTACTTAAATACTTTGTCAATATGAAATATATGTGGCTTAAATCATTGCCCTTATTCTGAAATATATTAAAAAAACAATAAAACAGTGATTAATGAATAAAAAAATATACCTTGCTCCCATCAGAGGATTTACAAACGCTTTATATAGAGATTTATTAACTGAATATTTTGGAGGTTTTAACCTGGCGGTTTCTCCATTTATTTCTGCAGTGAATGAAAAGCGAATCAAAAAATCTACTTTGAAAGATATCCTTCCTGAAAATAACAAAGGGATATCGATAATTCCCCAGATTTTAGGAAATGACCCTGAGAATATTATTAACCTTGCAAAGCATATCTATGATTTAGGATATGAGTCTGTTAACTGGAATCTTGGATGCCCTTTCCCCATGGTTGCAAAAAAGAGACGAGGCTCAGGATTGCTGCCATTCCCGGAGATCATCAATTCAATATTGGAAAAAGTAATCCCCAATATACAAAATAATCTTTCAATAAAAATGCGAATAGGGAGAAACAGGAATGATGAAATATTTAATATCGCACCTTTTCTTAATCAATTCCCACTTGAAGAGATAATTATTCATCCAAGGACAGGGATACAAATGTATGAAGGCGAGGCAGATCCCGTCGTTTTTGAAAAATGTATAAAAGTCTTTGACCATCAACTTGTTTATAATGGAGATATTGTTAACCTTGATACATTTAAGACATTAAATAACCGCTTCATGGAAGTAAACAGATGGATGATTGGCCGTGGTGCATTGATCAACCCCTTTTTGCCCGAGATAATAAGAAAAGGTAGAGATGATAATTCAGATAAACTTAAAACATTAATTAACTTTCATGATGAACTATTATACCGATACAGCCAGGTTTTAAGTGGTCCTTCTCACATTATTGATAGAATGAAGGGATACTGGTTCTACTTTTCCCAGGCTTTTAAAAATAAAAAAGAAATTTTCAAAAAAGTAAAAAAAGTTAGAACTTTGGAACAATATGGGTCTGCAGTTAAAGATATTTATTATGATGACCATAAGCTTGCCATTTGAGCAGTAAAAAACTTTCCCATGGGAGACCGGGTCCATCTGACATATTTATGGCAACCACTATATAAAGACCGAAAGTGAAACTTCTAAAGTCAAAAAGAAAAAAATGTAGTATAAATAGATCAAGAATGAAGATTATTAGCAGGCTTTGCTATAATGTTACAGATCAGCCAGGGAAGAAAATAATTCCTTCCCTGGAATAATCTATGACAATTTATTTTTCAGGGATGCTTTGACAAAATCTCTAAATAGCGGATGTGGGTCCATGGGGCGTGATTTAAACTCGGGGTGGAACTGGCAGCCGAGGAACCACGGGTGATTGTTAAGTTCAATAATTTCAACGAGTTCACCACTTGGGGATATGCCGCTGATAATGAGCCCCTTTTCTTCTAGCTTCTGTTTGAATTCATTGTTAAATTCATATCGGTGGCGATGACGTTCGGAGACACTCTCTACATCATAAGCACTATATGCATGAGTTTCTTTAATAATACGGCATGGATATGCCCCAAGACGCATTGTACCGCCTTTGTCAGAAGTTACATCTCTTTTCTGAACAGTTTTAGTTTTATCGTCAAACCATTCACGCATTAGATAAATGACTGGTGATGTGGTTTCTTTATGGAATTCCGAACTATGAGCATCTTTCATACCGACAACATTTCTTGCAAATTCGATCACAGCAACCTGCATCCCAAGGCAGATTCCGAAAAAAGGAATTTTGTTTTCCCTTGCATATTTTGTAGCAAGAACTTTCCCCTCAATTCCGCGTGCACCAAAGCCTCCGGGAACAAGTATACCATTAATATCTGAAAGTATTTCTTTACAGTTCTCTTCAGTTATTTTTTCTGAGTCTACAAATTTAAGTTTAACACTGCATTGATTCGGTATGCCTCCGTGGTACAGTGCTTCGTTAAGACTTTTATATGATTCGGTAAGGTCAACGTATTTTCCAACCATTGCAATTGTGACTGAGTATTGCAGTTCTTTGAACTTTTCAACAAGCTCTTTCCAGGGTTCAAGGCGAGGCGCTCTGGTCCATATCTGGAGACGTTTTAAAATCTGTTCATCAAGACCTTCTTTGTGAAAAACAAGAGGAACCTCGTAAATGCATTCAACATCTTTTGCAGTAATAACAGCTTCTTCTTCAACATTACAGAAAAGAGCAATTTTGGATTTTATATCTTTTGTCAGATACCTGTCAGTTCTGCATAGTAGAATATCTGGTTGGATACCGATACTTCTGAGCTCCTTTACACTATGCTGGGTCGGCTTTGTTTTTACTTCTCCTGCGGTCTTTATGAAAGGGACATAGGTAAGATGGATGTAGATAACATCATATTTTCCCACATCAGCTTTAAACTGGCGGATTGCTTCAAGAAAAGGAAGGCTTTCAATGTCACCTGTTGTACCGCCTATTTCCACAAGAACAACATCAACATTGTTGGTGACAAGCATAATGCTGTTTTTTATTTCATCGGTAATATGAGGTATTACCTGGACAGTGCCACCTAAATAGTCACCCCGCCGTTCTTTGGATATAACAGAATCATATATTTTTCCTGTTGTAAAGTTATTGTCACGTCCCAGTTTGGCATTTGTGAATCGTTCATAATGACCAAGATCAAGATCTGTTTCAGCACCGTCATCAGTAACAAAAACTTCTCCATGTTGAAAAGGGTTCATTGTCCCGGGGTCTACATTAATATATGGATCCAGTTTCTGAATGGTTACGGTTAGGCCGCGACTTTCAAGAAGAGCACCTATTGCCGCTGAGGCCAGCCCTTTTCCCAAAGAGGATAAAACACCACCGGTAATGAAAACAAATTTTGTATTAAAAGCCATAAAGTTCCCTCCGAAAAAAAGTTATTCAAAGATGTTTCTAAAATCCTCAATTGCCTTTTTGATTTCATTAACATCATCATTTGTATCGGTATCTGTATCAGGAACAAGAGGTTGGTATACAGATTTAAGATATTCAATATCAAAAAGAGAATCGGAAAATGATGGGTTTATCTCGATTCTTTCAGCCATTACCGTGCGGATAATATCTTCCCCCTCATAAAATATGATTTGCATGGGATACCATGTTCTCTTTTTCTTTTGCCAGTTGGTGTAATGAATTTCGATCTGGCTGTTATCGTCATCGCTGCCTTTTAAAATCCATCTGATCGGTTTGAAAGAATCTTTGTCTAACCACAGCTGCGGTTGAGATTCGTCAGGGTACCTGGCACCTATTATGTAACAAATTCGGTTTTGGAAGCGGCCAATGCTTGAAATAGAAATATCTATTCCGAGCTCTTCCAGCCTTTGTTTAAGAATATTTCGGGAATTAAAAAGAAGAATATCCTTGTAATGATCCAGTAGATTTCCAGAAGGTGAAATAATAATATCCCCAATTATGGTAATAGACTCCTTTGAGGAAAGCACATGAATTTTACTGGTATCGTTTGTAAAAATATCGGATCGAAACCTCTTGGGGAATGAATACTTCAAGGTTTCATCAAGTTCAATAGTACTGCCTTCGTGTTTATTGTGCAGAACAATTTTTTGATCTACAGAAAGCCTTCTTGGGGTCCCAAGCCTTTTAGTCATCAAGTCCAAAAGGTGAGAACCGGATAGTACATAGGCATCTGAAGGGATGTATGTACTTGAAATCAGCAATACCCCAAGAATAAATATTAATATTTTTTTAAGGTGTTCATGCATTATTTTCCACCTTAATTAAAAAGCCCTCTTTTGTGAAATAAGAGGGCTTTTTAATACTTAAAGATTATTTTGATATAAATACATCTTTAGAAAACCTGGCCCCAGAGCCAAGTTCTTCTTCTATGCGTATTAATTGATTATATTTTGCAACTCTATCAGAGCGGGACATGGAGCCTGTTTTTATCTGGCAGCCTGTAACACCAACAACAAGGTCTGATATGAAGGTGTCCGAAGTTTCACCCGATCTATGTGATATTACGGTAGTAAAGCCGGCCTCTTTTGCTATTTCGATGGCATCAAGAGTTTCAGTAACCGTTCCGATTTGATTAAGTTTTATCAGAATTGAGTTTGCAACGCCCTCCTTTATCCCTTTTGTAAGGATTTCCGGATTAGTTACAAAAATATCATCACCCACAAGCTGTACAGAAGCACCAAGCCTTTCAGTCATTAATGTCCAGTTTGCCCAATCCTGCTCATCAAGTCCGTCTTCGATGGAAAGAATTGGATATTTACTTATCAAATCATCATAATAATCTATCATTTCTTCTGATGTTAATTCTTTCCCTTCAGATTCGAGACAGTATTTACCGTTTTTATAAAACTCGCTGGCTGCTGCATCAAGAGCAATCCCTATGTCATTTCCAGGCTTATATCCGGCGGTTTCAATTGCTTCTATGATAAATTGTATTGCAGATTCATTTGATTCAAGATTGGGTGCAAATCCACCTTCATCTCCTACACCAGTACTAAGTCCTTTTTCATTAAGAAGTTTTTTAAGGGTATGAAATGTTTCAGCTCCCATTCTTACAGCTTCTGCGATAGAGCCTGCCCCAACAGGAATAATCATGAACTCCTGAATATCCAGACTGTTTGAGGCATGAGATCCGCCGTTGACAATATTCATCATGGGAACAGGTAGTTGTCTGGCATTTATGCCTCCGATATATCTATAAAGAGGCAAACCAAATGCTTCAGCAGCAGCTCTCGCTGCAGCCATTGAGACACCCAGAATAGCGTTTGCTCCAAGCCTGGATTTGTTCGGAGTCCCATCAAGACTGATCATATGTTTATCAAGTATTTCCTGTTCACTTGCATCCATTTGGAGTATGGCCGGAGCTATAATTGTATGTATGTTTTCAACCGCTGTCTTAACACCCTTACCAAGGTAACGCTTAGGGTCTTTATCTCTAAGCTCCAGTGCTTCACGTGTGCCGGTAGAGGCACCTGAAGGTACAGCTGCCCGACCAATAGCGCCACAGGCGAGAGTAACGTCGACTTCAACAGTAGGATTTCCTCGTGAATCTAATATCTCTCTGGCTTTTATATTAATTATTTCAGTCATTGTTTCCTCCAAATATAATATGTTATGGCAGAAAATTGCTGCTTAATTTTTAAATAGGCAGATTGTCATAATCTTGACAAAATAATCAATTATGATACACTTTACCTGTTTTTATGTCAAGAAGTGAGCCTTATACAATTTGGAGTTTTAATACTTTTCAAATACCGGTTTGATGGGGTTAACTCTTGATATATTAGGGTATTCATTAAAAACTATTGTGAGATTATTTTGGTTTTAGATTATTTTAGTATGAAAATTATATCTCTTATGGATTTTTTTTAAAGAATATAAACTGATAAGAAGTATCGGCTGATTTTAGGGATTTAATAGAATATGTCGAATAATCATTTATATAAAAACGCCCATCTTATCGTTTCTGCAATAAGGATACTGGAACACAAACATTCCGGTCAACCCACTATAGATGAAATATGCGAAGAACTTTCCTATTCCCTTGAACAGGGATATCTCATCTGTCGAAAACTTAAAGAGCTGGATATTATAAATATTGTAGAAGGCACTTCAGGGGTAAGGGTATTTGTAAACAATTATTTAAATATTGAGCAGATCCCTATAGACAAAAAAGAAAGCACACTTGAAGAAGAACTTAGCAAGTTTCGCAACAATAAAAAAGAAATTGAAGAAAAAGTTGTATCTATTCAAGCCAAACATGCAAACAGAAAAAAAGATCTTTTTGATGAGATCCAGCGTAAGTTTAAAAAAGGTGTAGATGACACTGGAAACAGTGAAGATACATCATAAAATTTTTTATAAGGACAGAATATATACAAGCCTACTTCAAATGATTCGCATAAATATAGTAATCTTCCTTTGAAAAAAGAACAAATACTACTCTTTTTATACGGCTTTTATTTTCAAGAAATCGGGCCGTTGCCTCTATGGCAATCTTGCTTGCCTCCCTTATAGGGTAACCGTAAACCCCACAGCTTATGGCAGGAAAGGCGATTGAAGAAATATCATATCCTATAGCAAGGTTAAGGCTGTTTATGTAACAACTTGATAAAAGTATTTTGTCTTTTGGTTCACCGCTGTATACCGGGCCTACTGTGTGTATTATATGTTTTGCAGCCAGGTTGTAACCTTTTGTTATTTTTGCTTCTCCTGTCGGGCATCCCCCTATTGTTTTACATTCAACTAAAAGTTCCGGGCCGGCAGCCCTGTGGATTGATCCATCAACACCTCCTCCTCCGAGAAGGGATGTGTTCGCTGCATTTACTATTATATCAACATCAAGTCTTGTGATATCTCCTTGTATGACTTCCATTCTGTTAAGGGTTTTCTGTTTTATGTTTATTGTCATGTTAGATCCGGAAATTTTTTATATGAGACTATTAAGAGCTGATGGCGTCGTAAAAAGTCTCCATCTACTGTTTTATAGCTGTTGGCCAGACGC
>JABHLN010000052.1 GCA_018693105.1 Desulfobacterales bacterium
CCATCTACTGCGTTATGGTGATTGATCAGAAGCTCGACATACTACATGTATGCCTTCACCCCTGATCATCACTAAGCCTTGTATATGAAGATTTCTACTTAGCCATCGTTAATACTTTTTACGAGCTCATCAAATAGTGATGATATAAAACTATTAGGAAGTATATTTTTGTTGCATTGTGTGGAAGAATGGTATAATGTCCGAATAGAAGAAAAGGGAGTTAGTATAATATACGAACAGAAGAAAAGTGGAGTGAGGTAAACATTATGAAAAAAATTGCAGTTGCAATGGCAAAGGGTGGAGTCGGAAAGACAACTACCGCTGTAAACCTGGCTCATGGACTTGCTGAATCCGGGAAACGGGTTTTGCTTATTGACTGTGATACACAGGGGCAGGTTGTCAAATTTCTTGGTGTTAAACCTAAATACAGTCTTTATGAGTTTGTCAAAGGGCATGATGATAAAGGCAATATAATACCCAAAAACGAAGTCGCTGAGATGGCTCGTAAAAACCTTTGGGTCATTGATGGAGGTTTAAAACTCGTAGAGTTAAAACACTGGCTTGGGGAACAGCCAAGAGAGGTTCGGCAGACGATACTCAAGAACGAACTTGTTCCTAAAGCAGGAACTCTTGACTATCTTATTTTTGACTGTTCTCCGGGATGGGATGTCCTGAGTGTTAACATTCTTATGGCAGTAGAGGATGTTATTTGCCCGGTTGCTCTTCAGGGGCCTGCAGTGGAAGGGCTTAAAACATTTTTTACCTACCTTTTGTCAGCACAAAAAATAAATAAATCACTTCAGCTTAAATACATTCTTCCTACTCTTTTTGATAAACGAACAAGGCAGAGCTTTGAGATATTTAAGCAGCTGAAAAAGATGTTTCCCCGGGAAGTTTGTGAACCGATACATTATAATGTCAGACTCTCAGAGGCGCCTTCATATGGGAAGACAATTTTTGAATATAGAAAAAAGGCAATTGGTGCCGCTGATTACAAAAAATTAATAAGGAGGATAGCTGAAGATGGCAAATAAGAAAAAAAAGGTTCCGGATTTCTTTGAAGAGAACCCTTTTGATCCCGTCAATGCGGCAACCGGTAAGGGGCCTTCTTTTGACACAGACAATAAAGGAAGTAAAGATTCCGGAAAGGCAAATAAAAAAAATGTAGAGAAAAAGAAAGCCGGATTTTATATATCCTCTCAGCTTTTGGATAGATTTAACCGGAAATTTTTTGAACTGAAACTTGCGGATATTGACATTGGGAATAAATCCATATTAGTTGAAGCAGCACTTGTTTTCGCCCTTGATGACATGGATAAGGGTAAGAAAAGCCTTGTATTAAAGAAATTGAGCGGTTGACCATTGATTGGTAACGTAAACCTATCTATAGAGAGGTTGTTCTCTAATCAGTTTTGCTTTCCACAGGTTTTTGAAACCAAACTATCAATTAAAGGCTGTTAGTTTCTATACTATAATATGAACATGACTTAAGGAAAAAGTACGTAGTTTTATTGCATCAATTTTGTATTTTTCCTTGTAACAGTTTTTGGTTTGTTAATAAAGTTCCGATTCGGTTTTGTGATTGAAATTAGTTAGTATTTTTATTCGAACCTATCTTAAAATACATCCAGGTTTTGGTTATTTGGTTATCTACTGATTCAAAAAATTCAAGACCATGTCTATACTGCGCTTTCTAATCGCATATATCCTGCTTACCCTGAAACTTAATTTGAAACTTAATCTAAATTTTTGAGATAAGTTTTATTATGTATATTGCATTACCTGTCCGGAAAGGTCGGCAGGTCCGGTGTATATCGGTCTGAATACACGTTTTTTATAAAGCCATTTACCTTCAATTTTGACATTTTCATCGTTATACACCCCGAACAGGGTCATGTGTGTACCGTCGGTGCCTATAAGGTTTTCTGAAATATACCACCTGGATGTGGCGGTATTCCCTTGAACATCAATAGTCCCGGAATAGACAATATGCATAACAAATGAAAAAAGCTGCATAGTATTATACCACACATCAACCACATTTTCTCGGCCTTTCATGATTTTGTGATCTCCTGTATTCATCAGATCAGGAAGTACCCACACGCCGTCTTCTGTCCAGACTTTTGCCCAGTCATCTTTGTCACGACGGTTGACAGCATCAGCATATTGGCCAACAAGATTGCGTATAGCAAGCTCTGCTGCAATTTTTTCCATATCGGTCTCCTTTAAAGGAATTAAGATTCTAATATATAACGGGTAAGACTTTGTAAGTTTTCATTAAGGGCTTTGAAAAAGATATTAATCCATAATGGATTCGAGATGCATAACAAGGTATTTTATTTTTTCACTACCCTCAGGACATGTTTTTATTCTATAGTAAAGAAATCACCCCTGGGATTTCCTTCAGGATCATAAACAGGTTCCATGATATCCATACGATACTTGTGCATATCGATTTCAAGAAGATTATAGCTATTAATTGTCTCTCTCATATTCCAGTAATGTTCTCCTTTAAAATGAAGTTTCAGGTCTTCTTCGGTTTCCCAGCGTTCAAATACATATATTCGACCGGGTACGAGGGAGTCCGGACTCCAGACATAGTCCATACAGCCTTTCTGTGCACGTGTTGCTTTCATATGAGGTTTAGCGGCTTCGAGAGCTGCATCCCTGTTATCGATCTCAACATCAACGGTACCTGCAATTATTACCATGATTTATCCTCCTTAATATGGAAAAATTGATATGGAAAATGTTATGATTTTTATAGATTATTAAAGAATTGCTAAAATATTATGCTCAAAAGTGGTAGCCTGTCAAGAAAGTAAAATAAAACACTCAATTATGCATAATATCTCAAATCCTGACACATTATGGGATACGGGATTTTTTCAGATAATTAATATGATTTTGTTTGATTCAATTATTTTTTTCTATTAGTATCAACAAACTGCTGATAATATGAAACTATCTGAACAACAATTATTAAAGGAGGGGGTATGAGCTTAATTACCATTGATGAAAATAAATGTAAAAAAGATGGGATTTGCGGAGAGGAATGCCCTGCATGTATCATCAGGCAGGATCCGGACAGTAAATCCCCGGTAATAAGCAGCGAGCATGAAGAGGCGTGTATAATGTGCGGACATTGTGTAGCTGTATGCCCCCATGGAGCCCTTGAACATGTTTGTTCACCACTCGTTGATTCCCCTGAGATACAAAAAGATCTTGTCCTTAACCTTGAACAGGTCGAACAATTCTTAAGAAGTAGAAGATCTATCCGCTTATTCAAGCCCGATCCTGTTGAAAAGGAAAAAATTATTCAATTAATTGAAGTGGCCAGATACGCTCCGACAGGTCACAATGCGGAAGCAGTTGAGTGGCTGGTTTTTAATAGTAAGAATAAGGTGGATAAAATCAAAGCTATGATCGCAGACTGGATGAAACAAATTGTGGATGAAAAACATCCTCTTGCTGAAATTTTGGGCTTTGCCGAAAGATTAGAACTATTGGCACAGGGACGGGATATTGTTATGCGCGGGGCCCCAACACTTATTGTGGCACGAGGGGGAGAAGGTGCGCTTACAGCTGAGCAGGATGTTGATATAGCTCTTTCATATCTTGAACTCGCAGCTATGCCTTTAGGCCTTGGCACATGCTGGGCAGGTATAATAACTGTTGCCACTATGTTGAGTCCTCAGGTGAAGGAAGAAATGAATCTTGGGGACGGATATTATTACCCAATGATGGTTGGGTATCCAAAATTCAGTTATAAGCGTCAACCTAAGCGAAAAGAACCGGAAATAACATTCATATAATCTTTCTTTATGGGATATAGTAAGACAGTCGTTGAGTAAATTTGAGTGTTAAAATATTTAAGTCAAATTGAATTGAGGATTTATATTGTGGAAGAAAAAGAAAAAACAATAAATGTTCGATTGGACGACTATGAAAAGCCGGGACTATATCTTACACTTAAAGATTCAACCAGGTTATTATTCACAAAAGAAAATATCGAAAAAGCCACCATGGAATACTGGATGAATCCTAAAAAAATCCCTCCCGATGTGAAAGAGGGGGTTGAGTTTCAGAGATGCGAATTTTGCCCTATGAAGGGTGAGGATGATTTATGTGATGCCTTGCGTCCGACCATACCCTTGCTTGATGCTGTTGACAAATTCATGTCTTTTGATGAAGTGATATCTGTATACAAAGGAGAAGGTGAAGGATTGTGTCATGTTTCATATACTACAATGCAGCGTGCTCTTAGATTTATTACCAATTTGAGTTTGTTGGAATATTGTCAGGTCGGTAGAAAGTATTGGAAGTATTTTTCTGATGTAAATCCAACTATGCAAACCCAGGAGATTGCAAACAGGCTGTATTTAAATATGTACTGGGCTCATAATGGAAATAAAGACAGTATAGATAAGCTTATTTCAGAATTGCATAAAGAAATCAGTGTTACTACTAAAAATCAAATGGCAAGATTGCGCCTGATTTGCCAAAATGACTCTTTTTTAAATGCATTTGTTCTTACACATATGATTGCCGATGTTTTATATGCAAACAAAGATAGAAAACTCGAAGAATTTCGAGAAAGCTTATAACTTATAAAAAATATAAAACTCCTGGTTCTGTGTTCAAATTTCCAATAGTACATATTTTTAAAAACCTGATGGGTCTATTCCGATCCTGTTTCAGGTTTGTGATATAGTTAAAATAATTACAATTATTTCAATTTTGATATAAAGGCCACATGCCTTTTAGATACATCACCCATAACAAATTTGTCTTTTTTATGAATCGGATCCTTTAAAAGATGATCAATTTTAATCGATACGTTATGATTCGGATTTAACAAATTCTTTTCTTCATCGCCATAAGGACAACATGTGAATTTTTTTTTGTAATGGTCACCTGTCATTACACTATCCCAGTCCGGATCAAATGCGATTAGTTCGTCCTCTTGAATATCCGTGACAAGAACTGAATGTTTTCCCGAGTTGATATCACATATCATTACAGTGTTGTTTTTTTTTAAGTGCCGGCGAATGATTTTCCTGTTTATGTGTTTTTTTTTAAAGGAGACAATTTTCAGTCTGTTTCTATCTCTGACATGTTTCAAAATAGTTTCCATATCTCGATTTGAAACACCATCATCTGATGAAATGTTGTAAAACAGCTTACTCATGTCATGAGGGACCTTGTATGATGTACCGTAAATTGCCGTCATAGCATTATGGAAGGAGACTATCCAGCAGGAATGACTGCTTTGCTGGTAGGAAAACGGCTGGATATTATTTTTCATGATTTACCCCTTTATTGCCTTTAGTATGGTCTTGCTTAAAAAAGGAAAAAACAGGTGTTACCCAATAATAAACCAGAACAGTCGTTTTACGGAATATAGTTTACAACGTAATATTGTATAGGTAGAAGTAGAGTTTATGAGTTCGAGTAAAGAGAATTTCAAATTTTAGCATTATGAAGTTTTACGACCTGTGTTTTCTATAATTTAAAAAAAATACCCGGTCAAGTGCCTGAATCAAAAAATCATGAATTAATATAGTCTATAGTAAATTGTAGAACTATCACCATTTTCCCCAAGCCTGTTATGAATAAATTTAAGACCATGAAGAATAATAAAAAGCCACAATTAACAATGATTAAAGGTGGATTACAATGTGAAATGGAATTCTGCCGGTTGCGGATTGTAGCATCCCCTGAGCACTCACCACCATTTGATGTGGATGCAATTGCTTACGAGGAAGACACTTTTCTTATTATGAGTGCTGATACGGAAATAGTAGATCCTGGTAAAAATATTATGACATTGATGACGAATCTCATTGAAATTGAGCCTGAGCCTTTGGGGAGTGTTAAGATTATTTCCGGAAATCCGATAAAATTTCTTGCTATTATACATGATGTAGACAGGGAACCAACCTGGGAAGAAGAATGGATAGAGAACTCACTACGTGAAATATTTCTTGAAATTGAAAAACGTAAACTCAGTTCATTTGCTCTTCCTCTTCTTGGTACATTATACGGTAACATTGAAATAGAAGGTTTTCTTACAATTTTAAAAAGAATTATTGAAAAAGCATCAATAAAAAATCTAAGGCACCTCTGGTTGATTGTGCCTGACAGGTCGAGTCGGGATATTATAAATCTTCTAAAAACAATATGAATTCAGTTTTTTTACTCAGTTTTTTATTGTTTGACAGGAATTAACAACAAGGTTTTTAAACTATTACAAAAATTAAAATATGATCGCCTAAACTTCGGGTATTTTGAAAGGTAAAGTAAAAACAATATATTTTTGTTTTTATGATTCTTCAGTTGTACAGCATGAAAACACACAATCATTTTACAAGCAAAGCATGAATATAATAATTTAACTTTAAAAAAATGTTTCATCTTGACATTATCGGATTCTATTGTTTAAACGTCAATTGTTTGAATTTTTAACCAACTGAATTAAATGGTTATTTATTTAATAGTTTTAACTCAGGAGCAGGTTGTGAAAACCCTGGTTCCATTTTTTAATTATATATAAATTAAGGGGGGGATATGGTTATTGTTGCAAAACTTAAAGCAAAAAGTGGTCATGAAGGTCAGATGGAAGAAATATTCATGAATATGATTACAAAGGTTAAAGATGAGGAAGGAACGCTTATTTATACACTTCATAAATCCCAGAGTGATCCAACTGCTTTTATGTTTTATGAGAAGTATAAAGATATGGATGCTATGACTTTTCACAGTTCGACACCATACTTTCAGGAGCTTTTCCCAATGCTTGAACCGCATATGGATGGTGCACCGGAAATTGAAATGTATGAAGAGCTTGGAGGTCTGGATAGATAATTCAGGCGGTATTAAAAAATCTTGCTATAGCCTTGATTAATGCATTATTGCCTGGCCAGAGTTTTGATATATTATAATATGCATAACTTTATATCTGGCCAGGCAATATAACATGTGTATACTTCAAGGCCGTCTATCTTTTTGTGCATCAGTTATATTTTTTACGTGTTAGTCATTGCAATAAACAGGTATTTAAAAAAACGTTTGAATTTTTTTTTTTTTTGGTATATGTACTCGTCATTTATGGTACCTGTTTTGTCAGATCCGCTCATTTATCGGTTTTGCCCTTTACATATCAGTACAAAAATCGATAGCCGTTTCGGCAAAAAAATCATTAAGTATGAAACGTATGTATTTTGGGTTATAGTTTATCATAACCTGTTTTGATAGAGTTATTAATTGCTTGACACAAAATCAATTTTATTATATTTTTTTATTTACAATTATTAACCTTCCTGCTGGAGATAATACCTTATTAATAAATCTACAAATAACAACAAATAAAACAATTTAATTCATTCATTTTCCTTCAATAAGCATCATGAAATCAGCCTCGTTAATTTAATAAAGAAAAAATTTATGATTATCGCCGGTATTTTTTATTATTATCCAGACATGTTTATAGGGGATAAATTTTAAGGCTATTTATGGGACTGAATGATTATTAAGATTAATTTAAAGGCGGATCAGCCCGAATGGCTGGAAAAAAGGGGTAACTAAATGGATATTGTCCAATTAAAGGATATGAAAATCAGTGAATTGAATAAAATGGCCAAAAAATTACATATTGAAGGTGCAGCCGGAATGAGGAAACAGGAACTTGTTTTTGCTCTTCTTCAGGCTCAGCTTGAAAAGGATGGATTTATTTTCGGTGAAGGTACGCTTGAAATACTCCCTGACGGTTTTGGTTTTTTACGGGCACCTGATTTTAATTATCTCCCCGGACCCGATGATATTTATGTGTCTCCTTCACAAATCCGTCGATTCAATTTAAGAACCGGGGATACCGTTTCGGGCCAGGTACGCAAGCCAAAAGAAACTGAGCGATATTTTGCATTATTAAAAGTAGAGGCCGTTAATTATGAAGACCCTGAAATTGCACGTGAAAAAATACTTTTTGACAACCTGACACCTTTATATCCAAATGAGAAAATTAATCTTACTTCAAAGCATGATAACTATTCAATGAGAATCATGGATCTTATGGCGCCCATAGGCTTTGGTCAGAGGGGGATGATCGTTTCACCTCCAAAATCAGGAAAGACAATGCTTTTGCAGAATATTGCCAACACGATTCGTGCCAATCACGAGAATGTAGTAATGTTTGTTCTTCTTATTGATGAACGACCTGAAGAGGTTACTGATATGGATCGAAATGTTGATGCAGAGGTTATCAGCTCAACTTTTGATGAACCGGCTGAAAGGCACGTACAGGTCGCCGAGATGGTTATTGAAAAGGCAAAACGCCTTGTAGAGCATAAAAAGGATGTTGTTATTCTTCTTGACAGTATTACACGCCTTGCCCGTGCATATAATTCAGTTATGCCGCCAAGTGGAAAGATACTTTCAGGTGGTGTTGATTCAAATGCCCTTCACAGACCAAAAAGGTTCTTCGGATCTGCAAGAAATATTGAAGAGGGGGGCAGCCTGACAATTATGGCAACAGCCCTGGTCGAGACCGGCAGCCGTATGGATGAGGTGATTTTTGAAGAGTTTAAAGGAACCGGAAATATGGAAATCGTACTTGACCGGAAACTTGCCGACAGGCGTATGTATCCCGCCATAGACATTTTAAAGTCACAGACACGTAAAGAAGAACTTCTTTTGGAAGCTGAGGCACTCAGCCGTATTTGGATATTAAGAAAGCTCCTTGCTACGCTAAATGTTGTTGACAGCCTTGAGTTTTTACTTGATAAAATGAACGGAACGAGCGATAATATAGAATTTTTAGATGCAATGAATTCTTAACAAAGTAAGTAGGGGGTTGAAAATATTATGAAAACAGATATTCATCCTGAATATACTCAGACAAATATAACATGTGCATGCGGACAGGTATTAGAGGTCGGCTCGACAAAAAAAGATATTAGGGTCGAAATTTGCTCAAAATGTCATCCATTTTTTACAGGTAAACAGAAACTAATTGACACTGCAGGCAGAATTGAGCGTTTCCGTAGAAAATATGCTAAATTTGAGGACAATAAAGAAGCATAAAATTAATTAGTTCTATTTATTAGGGTTTTTTAATTTAAAGATCAGGGTTTATAACAATATTACTTCACATTCTTCGTTCCTTACCCTCAGGTCACCCAAGTCTGATTCTTATTTAAATATTGGTGCTTTTTGGCATTTTTGTCGAGTCGGACAGGTTTGACCTTGTTAATGATTGGTTATAGGGCTCTGGAAAAAATAAAATACCTCGAATTTGAGTGCAACTCGGGATGCTTAATTTTTCCAGAGCCCCCTGATTGATCCGTTAAAGAAAACCGGAAGAGCGTTGATTTATATTTTATAAGTTGTTTTAATCCAGACGTTGCCTTTTCATTCAGGTTGTGATGTGATCAATGCTTGGAATATCTTGTGAACATTATTAGTTCTGTCTTTTTATTATTCTAAGATTTTTATAGATTTGTATTTCCTGCCAGGGATCAGGTTAATTAGTGATATTAATGAGCGGCCATATTAAAACTATCTGTGAAAGGCCGTTTTTATTTTCTGAGTTTTATTAAATACTGCATTAATAGATTCAGTTTGAACATTTTCTATGCAGGAATGGTAGTAGAGAAAGAATGTTTGAGAAATTATCAGGCGTAGAAGAACGATTTGAGAAGCTTGAGCAGCTTTTAAGTGACCCGGATGTACTTTCAGATCGTGTTGCTTATCAGCAGTATAGTAGGGAACATTCTGATTTAAACAAGATTGTAACTGTTTTAAGGGAACACAGGGGTGTTGTAAAGGACCTTGAAGACAGTATGGAATTGTTAAAAGATGGTGACCCTGAGATTAAGGATCTTGCAAAAGAGGAAATAGAAACCCTTAATGTCCAAAAAGAAAAATTAGAAGCTCAGTTGAAAAAACTCCTTTTGCCTAAAGATCCTAATGATGAAAAAAATGTTATTTTTGAGATTCGTGCCGGCACAGGTGGTGAGGAAGCAGGTTTGTTTGTAAGTGACCTTTTTCGTATGTATAGTCGGTATGCTGAAACAAGTAAATGGAAAGTGGAAGTTATGTCAAGTCATGTCACCGGTATAGGTGGCTTAAAAGAAATAATTGTCATGATTACCGGGAAAGGTGCATACAGTAGATTCAAATATGAAAGTGGTACACACCGGGTACAGCGTGTCCCGACTACTGAAACCCAGGGGCGAATTCACACTTCTGCTGTAACAGTTGCTGTTCTTCCGGAAGCTGAGGATGTTGAACTGCATATAGACACCAGTGAAATCAAAGTAGACGTTTTCCGAGCAACAGGTCCAGGCGGACAGTCTGTAAACACAACTGATTCAGCAGTGCGTCTTACTCATCTTCCTTCAGGTGTTGTTGCTACATGCCAGGATCAAAAATCGCAGCATAAAAATAAAGCCAAGGCAATGAAAGTTCTTAAAGCCCGAATTTTTGATTCAATGGTGAGAGAACAGCAGGATAAAATATCTGCAGAACGGAAAAACCAGATCGGGAGTGGTGACAGGAGTGAAAGAATCCGAACATATAATTATCCCCAGGGAAGAATTACTGACCATCGCATAGGGCTTACTCTATATAAATTGGAAAGTATTTTGCAAGGTGATTTAGGGGAACTCCTTGATGAGCTGACAACCTATTATCAAGCCCAGGCAATGAAGGATGCAGAAACCAACAAGTCATTTTAATTCTGATTGGACTATTCTTAAAATCCTCGAATGGACAACCTCTTTTTTTAAATCTTATGATATAGACAGCTCCAGGGTAACAGCTGAGATACTTCTTGCATATGTTTTAAAGATCGAACGGATTGATCTTTATTTACAATATGATCAGCCTCTTAACAGAGATGAACTTGAAATGTTTAAAGAGCTGATAAAAAGGAGGGCAGGAAGGGAACCTGTAGAATATATTGTTGGTTCAAGGGGGTTCTGGTCACTGGATATGACTGTGACAAATGATGTGCTGATTCCAAGGCAGGACACTGAAACACTTGTTGAAGAAGCGCTTTCATTTATACCTGAAGAAAAAAAAGAAGTGCCGAGACGCATTCTTGATCTTGGAACCGGTTCGGGAGCTATAATTCTTGCTCTTGCATCAGAACGATCCGGCAATGTATTTTTTGCATCGGACAGATCTTATACTGCAATTAAACAAGCCAGGTATAATCAACGTGTAAATAGTATTGAAGACACGATACACTTTTTTTCAGGTAATTGGTTTGAAACATTAAATGAGAATAGTCAAAAATTTGATATGATTGTTTCCAATCCGCCTTACATAAGGTCGGGTGATATAAAAAAGCTCCAACCGGAAATAGTGTTTCATGAACCTTTAATAGCTCTTGACGGTGGAGAAGACGGGTTTTGCGAGATTAGAAATATAATTTATTCAGCATATAAATTTCTCAAAAAAAATGGATACCTTCTGCTTGAAATAGGTCATGACCAAAAAGATGGTGTACAGGAAATGATAGATTCATGCGGTTGTTATGAAAAAATTGTTTTTACAAAAGATTACGCAGGTTGCTGGCGGGTAGTTCGGATGATGAAGAAAGAAAAAAAATGATTGCGAATCAGGATATTATTTGTTAATAAACACAAGTTTGAAGTTAATTAAGAAATTATCATTAATTAAAGAAAATTAAATCGGGTTTTATTTTTTATCACACACGTTTTTGGAGTTGTTTCCCGGTGCTTTGTTATAAAAAAGTAGGAGGCAATGTTGAAAAAAGCGGTGGATTAACCAAATTAGCAAGGAGAAAGAAATGGCTTATGTTACAATGAGAGAACTGCTTGAAGCAGGAGTACATTTTGGTCATCAGACCAAAAGATGGAATCCTAAGATGAAAAAATATATCTTTGGAGCAAGAAATGGTATTTATATTATTGACCTTCAAAAGACCGTTAGAATGTTCAGGGGAATATATGATTCCATAGTTGATACCGTGGCAAACGGTAAAAGCGTCCTATTTGTCGGTACAAAAAAGCAGGCACGTGAATCTATTTATGAAGAGGCAAATCGTGCTGAAATGTATTATGTTCATAACAGGTGGCTTGGCGGTATGCTGACTAATTTTCAGACTATCAAGAAAAGCATAGACAGGCTGAACCACCTTAACAATATCGAAAATGACGGTTCAATCAACCTGTACACGAAAAAGGAAAGATTGAAACTTGGGAAAGAACGTGAAAAACTCGATAGCACTCTTGGTGGAATAAGAAATATGAAGGGCCTCCCTGGTGCAATATTTGTCGTTGATCCTAATAATGAATCAATAGCTGTTAGTGAAGGACGAAGGCTTGGGATACCGATAGTTGCAATTGTTGATACCAACTGTGACCCGGATGTCATCGACCATGTTATACCCGGCAATGATGATGCAATACGTGCAATCAGGCTGATAACATCAAAGATTGCCGATGCCTGTATAGAAGGGGAGAAAATAAACAAGGAAAGGAAACAGGCCTCTCTTGATAAGCAGCAGGTGGAAGAAGTCGTTGAAGACGTGCCTGAAGAAAAAGAAGCTCCGAAGAGTGATCGAAATGTTATATCAGATGGTTCTGATGGACCTGTAGTGGAGATAATAAGAAAAACAAAACCAGCAGACTCAAAAGTTTCAGAAAGTGAAGGAACAGAGACGGCTGAATAAATAACAGGAGAAGAATAATGGCAGCGATTAGTGCAGCGATGGTGAAACAGCTCCGTGAAAAAACAGGAGCAGGCATGATGGATTGTAAGGCCGCTCTTTCCGAGTGCGATGGTGATGTAGAAAAATCAGTAGATTTTTTGAGGAAAAAGGGATTGGCAACTGCCCAGAAAAGATCCGGAAGGGAAACATCTGAGGGGATAGTCCATTCATATATTCATATGGGAGGTAAGATAGGTGTTCTTGTTGAAGTTAACTGCGAGTCTGATTTTGTTGCAAAGACTGATGACTTCATTGAGTTTGCAAAGAACATTGCAATGCATATTGCAGCTTCCGCCCCTGTTGGGGTTGAAAAGGAAGATGTACCTGAAGATTTAGTCAGTAGAGAAAAAGAGGTTTATCGTCAACAGACTATTGAGATGGGTAAGCCTGAAAAGATGATCGATAAGATTGTTGAAGGAAAACTGAATAAATTCTTTAAAGAAAGCTGTCTGATGAGTCAGGCATATGTTAAAGATCCAAATATTACCGTTCAAGATCTCTTAAATGACGTTATATCAAAAATCGGTGAAAATATTAAAATCAGACGTTTTTCAAGATTTCAGATTGGGGAGTAATTAAATTTGGCATATCCAAGATTTAAAAGAGTATTGTTAAAACTGAGCGGGGAAGCTCTGGTCGGTGATCAGGACTTTGGAATAAGTCAGAAGATGATCCAGTATGTTGCCGATGAGGTTCGTTCTATTGTAGATCTTGGGGTTCAGGTAGCTCTCGTTGTTGGCGGCGGCAATATCTTCAGAGGAGTTGCCGCCAGCTCTACCGGTATGAGCCGTGTTTCGGCAGATCATATGGGAATGCTGGCTACAATGATAAATAGTCTTGCTCTTCAAGATGCACTTGAGAAAAAAGGAGTACAGACAAGAGTACAGTCAGCTATATCCATGGATGCGGTTGCAGAGCCTTATATTCTCAGGAGAGCTGTCAGGCACCTTGAAAAAGGCCGAGCTGTTATTTTCGGAGCCGGGACAGGTAACCCTTATTTTACTACTGATACGGCGGCAGTATTAAGAGCCCAGGAAATTAATGCTGAAATCCTTTTTAAAGCAACGAAGGTAGACGGAGTTTTTGACTCTGATCCGGTTGAAAATAATGATGCAAAATTTTTTAAAAGAATTTCATACATGGAAGTACTGGAAAAACAATTGCATGTTATGGATATGACGGCTATTTCTCTTGCAATGGATAATGACCTGCCACTTATTGTATTTAGTCTTAAGGAAAAAGGAAATATCAGAAAGGCTGTTTGTGGTGAGGCTATAGGTACCCGCATAGATTAATAACCTCTGAACCGGTTTTATTATTGTAATAACCTGTATGTTTTTGGATTTAAATTGTAATACGCCTGAAGTAATATTTAAAAAAATAGAAACAATTAAGGTGAGTGGCTATGATCGAATCTATATATGAAGAAACTATCGATAAGATGGGCAAAACAATTAACTCCTTTGAAAAGGAATTAAAAAAGATCAGAACCGGTCGTGCTTCTTTGAATGTTCTTGACGGTGTCAGGGCGGACTTTTACGGCACACAAACACCCCTTAACCAGATGGCATCTCTTGCAGTTCCCGAAAGCCGGCTTATCACTATTCAGCCATGGGATATTTCCGTTATCAAGGAAATAGAAAAAGCAATTTTAAAATCAAACCTTGGCCTTACACCTTCAAATGACGGAAAAATTATCAGGATTTCCATCCCTCCATTAACAGAGGAAAGAAGGAAAGATATTGTTAAGGTAGTGAAGAAAATAACCGAAGACTACAAGGTGGGTGTAAGAAATATACGTCGTGACTCCAATGAAATGCTTAAGGTTTTTAAAAAGGACGGAGAAATAGCCGAGGATGATGCTAAAAAAGGGCAGGAAAAAGTTCAGAATATTACTGATGAGCATATAAAAAAAATCGACGATATGTATAAAGAGAAAGAGAAAGAGATCCTTGAATTCTAGTAAGGAAATTGACATTAAAGATCTTGAACCCGTTAACCTTCCTGCTCACGTAGCAATAATAATGGATGGGAACGGCCGTTGGGCAAAAAAACGGTTGATGAACCGGATAACAGGCCACGAAAAAGGTTCGGATACAGTAAGAGAGATTGTTAAAGCAAGCCGGGAAATTGGTATTAAAGTATTAACACTTTATGCTTTTTCAACTGAAAACTGGCAGAGACCTAAGACAGAGGTTTCTGCTCTTATGACACTCCTTGAAAGATTCCTTATAAAAGAACGAAATGAGATGCTTGATAACAATATCCGTCTTAATGCAATAGGACAGTTAGAGCGTCTTCCAAAAAAGGTTTTTACTGCACTTCAGGAGAGTATCAACCTTACTGAGAAAAATGACAAAATGATTCTGAACCTTGCTTTGAGTTACGGGGGGAGGGAAGAGATTGTCAGGATGACCCGTGAGATATCACAAATGGTTAAATCAGGCAGCATCAATGAGAATTCTATTACACCCGAGCTTGTTTCGCAGCATTTGTACACAGGAGGTATGCCCGATCCTGATATTTTAATCAGACCGGGTGGTGAAATGCGTATAAGCAATTTTCTTCTCTGGCAAATATCATATGCTGAAATTTTTGTAACAGACACCTTATGGCCTGATTTTTCGAGGGAAGAATATATAAAGATATTGAAAGATTATCAGAGTCGCGAACGCAGATTCGGAAAAGTAGAATAACTGGAAAAGTGTATCGATTATGCATTTAAAACGTTGGATAACGGCAATAATTGCCCTTCCTTTACTGATTTTACTTATTGGCAAAGGAGGGGCTTTTTTATTTGCCGTATTTATATGCCTTGTATGTCTGATTTCAATGTTTGAATATTTCAGGATTGTTTTTAATAATACTGAGATTAATTCAAAAGGAATTATTCCACTATTGGGAATATTATCAGGCATTGGAATTATTTGTGCTGCCTATATAAAATCTTTTGAAATTATTGCGGGTCTTTTAATATTTAACTTAATTGTTGCGGGCCTTTTTTCTTTAAGGGAGTTCAGTACAAATAATGCTGCATTGGAGATTGTATCAAAGCAGGTTCAGGGAGTTATTTATATTCCTCTGTTACTATCTTCTCTTGTGTTGATACGTAATGGCAATGATGGCGTTATATGGATATTTTTTATGCTGCTCCTGGTCTTTGTTTGTGATACCGGGGCATTTTATGCCGGATCGTATCTTGGCAGACATAAGCTTTGCCCTGCAGTCAGCCCGGGAAAGACAGTGGAGGGTTTTATCGGTGGTATTGTATTTTGTGCATGCGCCGGGGGACTTTTCAAATACTTTTTTCTCCCCCAATTAAATTGGGGTTTGTCTTTTTTACTTTTTATCAGTGTCGGTGTTATAGGGCCAGTTGGTGACCTGTTTGAATCTGTACTCAAAAGGACTGCCGATATAAAAGATTCAGGTAATATTCTTCCCGGCCACGGGGGAATGCTTGATCGCATTGATGCACTGATATTTACTGCACCTATTGTATATCTTTTCAAAGATTACATTTTCTGAGTTTAAGAAATACCTGCTCTTTGACAAAGACGGTATTAGATAATTGAAGTAACGAAATAAATTATGAAAAACCTGACAATATTAGGGTCAACCGGTTCGATCGGTAAGAATACTTTAAACATTGTTGAAATGTTTCCGGACAGGTTTTCTGTTAAAGTGCTTGCAGCAAGGGATAATATAAATTTACTTGCAAAGCAGATAGAAAAATTTCAGCCGGAAATTGCGGTTGTAATAAATGAAAACATTTTAAGTGAATTGAAAAGAATGATTCCTTCATCAGGCGTTGAAATTCTTTGTGGCCATGAGGGATATAAAATTGCAGCAACTTATGATTCAGTAGATATGGTTGTATCATCCATGGTTGGCGCAGCCGGGCTGATGCCAACAATAGAAGCTATTAATGCTGGAAAAAAAATCGCCCTTGCAAATAAGGAAACGCTTGTTATGGCGGGTGAAATTGTCATGCAGCTTGCCGTTGACAAAGGTGTTGAAATAATTCCAATAGACAGTGAACACAGTGCTATCTTTCAATGTCTTGCGGGTCAGCGCTCTGAAGATTTTGACAAAATACTTCTTACTGCTTCAGGTGGGCCTTTTCTTAACAGGGCCAAAGAAGATTTTGAAGGTATAACCCCGGTGGATGCTCTGAATCATCCTAATTGGGATATGGGTAATAAAATCAGCATTGATTCTGCAACTCTTATGAATAAGGGCCTTGAGGTTATAGAAGCCAAGTATTTATTCGGTATATCACATGAAGACATTGAAGTGTTGGTGCATCCTCAAAGTATTGTTCATTCGATGGTTTCGTACAAAGATGGGTCGGTAATGGCCCAGCTCGGTATACCTGATATGAAAGGGGCTATTGCCTATGCTATTTCATATCCTGAGCGTCTACCCATAAACCAGCCGATACCTGACTTCTGTAGTTTAGGGGGGCTTACATTTGAAAAGCCTGACTTTGATAGATTCCCATGTCTGCCTCTTGCCTTCAATGCTTGTGAAACCGGTGGAACTCTTCCAGCAGTACTCAATGCAGCAAATGAAGTTGTAGTTCAGGCATTTCTGGATGAGAAAATCAAATTTAACCAGATTCATGATTTAATAAGAAAAGTTATGGATAATCATACAAACATTTTTAGTCCGGTATTGTCTGATATAATAGAAGCAGATAGATGGGCCAGGGAAAATACGAATAAACTGTTTTGATTGGTTTAATTGGTTAACTAAAAAACTAAGATTTTTGAAGTGAAACCAATAAAACCAATAGAACTAATAAAACTAATAAGCGGATAGACTAATAAATATGAATACTTTGATTGCAATTATTATCCTACTGGGCGTTTTAATATTTTTTCACGAGCTCGGGCATTTTGTTGTAGCAAAATTTTTTGGTGTGGGTGTGGAGAAGTTTTCACTAGGTTTCGGTCCAAAGATTTTTGGTAAAAAGATCGGGCTTACTGAATACAGACTTTCAGCTTTTCCTCTTGGCGGATATGTCAAAATGATTGGCGAGGAACCCGATGCTGAGATTGATTCTGAAAAGATACATCTTTCATTTACACATAAGCATGTACTAAAACGTATATTAATAGTTTCTGCGGGTCCGGTTTTTAACTTTTTTCTTGCTGCATTTATCTTTTTTTCAATTTATTATTTTTCAGGTGTAACTGCATACAAGCCTATTATTAAGAAGGTTCTTAATAATACTTCGGCCTATGAAGCAGGTTTCAGGGATGGTGATTTTGTAAAGTCAATTAACGGTGCTCCTGTTGAGAACTGGAGCGATATGTTGAAAATCATTCGCTCAAGTAATGGAAAGAACCTGGAATTCACTATATTGCGTGATAACACAAGTGAACTGATAGATATCCTGCCTTCAATAAAAACTACCAGAAATATTTTCGGAGAAGAAGAAGAAATATATGATATCGGGATTTCTCTGTTACCACCGTTAAAGCCGATTGTAGGAAGTGTTGTAAAAGATTATCCTGCGGGAAATGGCGGACTTCAAAGCGGTGATCGTATTACGTCAATAAACGGGAATCTTGTTGAAACCTGGGAAGATATGACAAAAATTATTGCCCGGAGCAAAGGGCAGCCTCTTGATATGACAGTCAGCAGGGATGGATCTGAGCTTAACCTGAAGATAAACCCGATACTAAAGAAAGAAAAGGACCTCCTGGGCAATGAGACAGAGCGTTATTTGATCGGAATCTCAGCCCCGGCTATAAATCCGGATGATTTGGACATAAAATACATAAAAAAGATGGGCATAGTCGCTTCATTTTCAGAAAGTGTAGGACATACTTTTATGATATCAGGCTATACTATACTCTCGATTGTGAAACTGGTTCAGGGAAAACTATCTACAAAAGCTCTGGGCGGACCGATAATGATCGCCCAAATGGCAGGGGACCAGGCAAAAGAAGGAATGAAAAATTTCTTATCTTTAATGGCCTTTATCAGTATAAGCCTTGCAATTTTCAACCTTCTTCCAATACCGGTACTTGATGGAGGACATTTACTCTTTTATACTATTGAAGTTTTCATAAGGCGACCGGTAAAGATAAGGACAAGAGAAATAGCCCAACAGATCGGGGTATCGCTGCTGCTGTTATTAATGGTATATGTGACATGGAACGATATTATGCGGAATATGGATACGATCACCGGCTTTTTTAATAATATTAAACAGGTTTTAGTAGGTTGACCAAATCAATAATAATTATTGTTTAAATATCTCAGGCCGTGGGAGTTATATTATATATACTCCATATCCTCTAAAGGTTTGTGGAGGAAATACCATGGTGCTGAAATATCTTGTACGAAAAGACAAGGATATTTAAGGATTTTATATTATGCCGTATCGACTTGAAATAACGTTAAGGCCCGGTCTTCTCGATGCAGAAGGTGATGGAATTTGCCGGAAAGCAAGAGATTATTTTGGGATTGAAATATCATCTATTCGTACAATTCATGTGGTTACCATAGATGCCAATATCACATCCGACCAGGTTGAGATAATAAGGAACGAAATCTTTACCAACCCTGTAACACAGGTTTCTTCAATTGAACCCCTTCCTGTTGAATTTGACTGGACGATCTGGGTGGGATTCAGGGCAGGTGTTCGTGATAATCCAGGAAGCACCGCTGTTGAAGCTATTGAAGATATTCTAGGAATAAAATTTGCCAAGGGTGAAGCAGTCTATACTTCAAAACGTTATTGTGTTTCAGGCAAAGATCTTTCTTTTGATGACATTGACATGGTTGCCGGAGAACTTCTCGCAAATGATATTATTCAGCAGTGGAAAGTTATTTCGAGAGAAAACTGGGACAAAGATAGCGGGATCGGTTTTATTATCCCGAAGGTAAGCCTTGATCATATCCCCGAGTTAAAGACTATTCCTATAGATACCGACAAGAAATTAAAAAATATAAGTGATGAGAGAAACCTTGCCTTAAATCCGAATGATATTCCCACAATAAGAAATTACTTTATAAAAAATGAGGTTCAAAAGGGTCGGAAACAGGTGGGCCTTTCAGACCCGACAGATATTGAGCTTGAATATATTTCCCAGGCTAGAAGCGACCATTGTAATCATAACACATTTCAGGGACTTTTCAGGTACAAGGACCTGGCAACGGATGAAATAGAGGTTGAGGATAATCTTTTTAAAAAATATATAAAATCGCCGACACTTGGTCTTCAGAAAGAGAAAGACTGGGTAGTTTCAGTTCTATGGGATAATGCCGGTGTCGGGCGTTTTGATGAAAAAAACAACTACGTAATTACCGGGGAAACTCATAATTCTCCATCCAACATGGAAGCATATGGCGGTGCAATAACAGGTATTGTCGGCGTTTATCGTGATCCTCTGGGAACCGGTAAAGGGTCAAAACTTATCATGGGAAGTTACGGTTTCTGTGTCGGTGATCGTGATTATAAAGGTGATCTTAAACCAAGGCTTCATCCAAGACGACTTCTTGACGGGATTATCGAAGGTGTAAAAGACGGCGGAAACAAGAGTGGTGTACCTACACCTTTCGGTCAGGTTACCTTTCATAGCGGCTATATGGGGAAATGCCTTGTATTTGTGACAGCTCTCGGCATTATGCCTTCAGAGTTAAAGGGTGAGCCTTCCGAACTTAAAAAGACATATCCCGGTGACCTGATAATCATGTGCGGAGGCAGAGTCGGCAAGGATGGTATTCATGGTGTTACGGTATCTTCCGAAGTTTTTTCAGAAAACACACCTGCCGGCCATGTTCAGATAGGAGATCCGTACACCCAGAAGAAAATGCATGATTTTATTTTGGAAGCCCGTGATGAGGGTTTGATGACCTTTATTACCGATAACGGGGGAGGGGGACTTTCTTCATCTGTCGGTGAATCGGCAATGTTTGCAGGTGGGTGCGAAGTCTGGATTGAAAAGGTGCCTTTAAAGTATGAAGGGCTTGATCAATGGGAAATATGGATTTCCGAATCCCAGGAAAGAATGACTATTGCAGTAAAACCTGAAAATGTTGACAGGTTCCTTGAACTGTCAAAAAATCATGCTGTTGAAAGTACCATTATCGGTAAATATACCGATTCGGGTAAGCTCCATATTAAATACAATGAAAAAACCTGCGCATTTATTGATCTGGACCTTCTGGAGTCAGGTTTCCCCCAGTGGGAATTTGATGCTGAATGGCAACTGCCGGAAGGACGCGGCCTTTTTGAACCTGTTATTAATGAACCTGTCGATTATAATAATTTGCTTAAAGATATTCTTTCACGCCCGAATATATGTTCCAAGGAATGGATCATCCGGCAATATGATCATGAAGTTCAGGGAAACAGTATAATAAAACCGCTTGTAGGTGTTGACCGTGATGTAAACAGTGATGCCTGTGTAATAAACCCTGTACTTGGTTCTTCAAAGGGACTTGGCTTTTCACAGGCAATACTGCCGATGTATTCTGCAATAGATGCATATCATATGACTGCATGTACAATTGACGAGGCCGTGCGAAGGTTGATATCCGTTGGTGTGAACCCTGAACACATAGGGGGGGTTGATAATTTCTGCTGGCCTGATATTCAGTATCACCCCGAAAAAAACCCTGATGGTAAATTCAAGGCGGCTCAGCTTGTACGTTCATGCAGAGCGCTTCGGGATGTGTGCATGGCATATGGAATACCTCTTCTTTCAGGTAAGGACAGTATGTATGTTGACGGCCATCTTGACGGCCCGTATGGTGAAACCAGAAAAATTTCTGCATTGGAAACTCTCCAGTTCTCTGCAACAGGACTTGTCGATGACATACTTAAATGTGTCACTATGGATTCAAAGGTTGAAGGGGACCTTGTTTATATTCTCGGGAAAACATCAAATGAGCTTGGTGGTTCGGAATACTATGATCATCTTGGATTTATAGGGGCAAATGTTCCAGAAGTAAAACCGATAGAATTTGCTGAATTATACATGGCATTGTCTGAAGCAATCAAAGAAGAACTTGTTGCTTCTTCTCACGGAATATACAGGGGCGGGCTGGGAATTCACCTTGCAATGGTTTCAATGGGCGGCAATCGCGGAATGAATGTCAGCCTTGATTCGGTACCTGTAGACCGGATTGACAGAAATGACACCTTGCTTTTTTCAGAATCAGCCGGCCGTTTTATTGTGACAATCGATCCTGAAAACAGGAATCGTTTTGAAGAAAAATTTAAAAAACTTCCTTTTGCTCTTATCGGTGAGATTACCGGAGAATCCGAGCCCTTGATAATTGAAGGCAAAGGAGATGAAAAACCTATTGTATCGATTCCTGTTAAAGACTTGAAAGAAGCCTGGAAAAATCCTTTTGGAGACTTAATATGAGCAGTAAACCTAAAGTTCTTGTGCTGACCGGATACGGACTTAACTGTGATCATGAAACTGCATATTCCTTTGAGCTTGCAGGGGCTGTTTCTACAAGGGTGCATATAAACCTTCTTATTGACGGGTCAGTTTCTCTTGATGATTTTCAAATAATGGTTTTTGGAGGCGGTTTCAGCTGGGGTGATGATCATGGAGCAGGCGTAGTACAGGCTGTTCGCATGAAAACAAATATTGGTGAAAGTATTCTCGAGTTTATTGATAAGGGTAAACTTGTAATTGGTATCTGCAATGGTTTTCAGACACTTGTAAATCTCGGTCTTTTACCAGGCTTTGAAAACGATTATACTAAACGCATGGTAGCGCTTACCTTTAACGACTGCGGAAATTTCAGGGACGACTGGGTTGATCTTTCAGTAAACGGGAATTCACCGTGTATATTCACAAAAGGGCTTGAGCATATTGAGCTTCCCGTAAGGCATGGTGAGGGGAAGTTCTACTCTGATGATACAATTATCAATCGTCTTGTCGACAACAATCAGGTTGTACTCCGTTATGCATTGCCGGACGGCAGTTATGCAAACAACCGCTTCCCGGCAAATCCCAACGGTTCAGTACAGGACATAGCCGGAATCTGTGATCCGACCGGCAGAATTTTCGGACTGATGCCGCATCCCGAGGCTTTTCATAGTATTACAAA
>JABHLN010000053.1 GCA_018693105.1 Desulfobacterales bacterium
ATAAAGGATATGAAGTTCACGCTTGAAAAAATGGTTTTACAAACTTGTTCATCCCCTCCCACTCAGAGCTTGAATTAATGGGCGGTCAGGCAGTATCTGCATACTTCGAAAAAAATAAACCCGACTATATATTCCTGGCCGCAGCAAAAGTAGGTGGAATTTTAGCAAATAACACTTTCCCCACTGATTTTATCTACCAGAATCTGATGGTTCAGAATAATATCATCCATCAATCCTATGTTCATAAGGTAAAGAAACTTCTTTTCTTGGGCTCATCCTGCATCTACCCCAAACGCTGTTCCCAGCCCATGAAAGAAGAGGAACTCATGACTGACCCTCTGGAGCCAACCAATTCACCCTATGCTGTTGCAAAGATAGCCTGAATAGAAATGTGCTGGGCCTACAACCGGCAATATGGACCAAATGACAATTTTGACCTTGAGACATCTCATGTTCTACCGGCACTGATCAGAAAATTTCATGAAGCAAAAGAAAACAACCTTCCATCAGCAAAGACTCTATCAGGCCCAACACGGATCTGATAACGTGAATCCTGGGGATAAGAAAATCGGGTCTATAGCTCTGATAATTGTCAATTGGAATTCTGGAGATTGGCTGAATAAATGCTTCCGTGGCATTGCTGCCCAAACATTGCAACCCCAACAGGTCATATTGGTTGATAATGCTAGTACCGATGGGTCTTTGGAGGGTGTCGAAGAAATTCTGCCGGATGTTAAGGTCATTCGTGAAACTAAGAATTCAGGGTTCGCAAGGGGTAATAATATAGCTTTAAAATCTATTGACACCACCCAGTGGACGGTATTGCTGAATCCTGATGCCATTCCAGAACCCGAGTGGCTGGAAAATTTGATGCTTACTGCACATGCGTATCCTGAGTATAGTTTTTTTGCTTGCAAAATGCTCGATCCTGCTGATTCATCAAGACTTGATGGCGTTGGCGATGCTTACCACACTAGTGGCTATGCGTGGCGCCAGGGTTTCGGGCAAGAATCAACTCGCATAGGAGAAACAGCTAAAGAGTGTTTTTCGCCATGTGCAGCTGCAGCTATGTATCGAACTGATATAATTCAGCAAGCTGGTGGATTTGATGAAAGCTTCTTCTGTTATTTTGAAGATATAGATTTGGGATTTCGGCTACGGTTGCTGGGCTATCGTTGCCTATATATTCCAACGGCGGTGGTTAGTCATGCCGGATCCGCCATGACAGGGAAAAGAAGTGATTTTTCGGTTTATTACGGTCATAGGAACATGATGTGGACCTATTGCAAAAATATGCCTTGGCCATTGTTCTGGATTTATTTACCGCAACATATCCTGATTAATATTATGGCGATATTTATACTATCTTTGCGAGGGCAGGGGGCTATTGCAGTGCAGGCGAAATATGATGCCATAAAAAGACTTCCTGTAGTATGGAGTGATCGTAGGGAAATCCAGCTTAATCGGCAAGTAAGGTCGATTGATCTTTGGCGCGTGATGCTCAAAGGGTTTTATTCGTTGTTTAAAAGAAATTAGTTATAAAAAAGAATATATGTAAATTTACATGTTGTGAAGTGATAATTGCCATAGTTGCAAAAACAAAACCCAGAAGAGAACTATGACAAAATAAAAAATATTTAGATGATTTATAGATTCCTATGTATGATATAACAATATCAATAATATCTCATAACAGTCGTAAAGATCTTGAACTTCTTTTGCCTTCTTTAAGAGTTGCGCTTGATGGCATTAACAGTGAAGTACTAATGATTGACAACTGTTCTGAAGATTTTTCTGCAGAATTTGTAAACAATAAATATCCTGAAATACAGGTCCGGAAAAACACTTCACGCTTGGGTTACGGGGCAAACCATAATCAAAATCTTGATATTGCAAAAGGTAAATATATAGTTTTTATGAATGCCGATTTGATTTTAGAGCCTAATGCCTTACTCAGCCTCCTGAAGTTCATTGATATGGATTCAAATATTGGAATTGTTACACCAAAGATAGTAAATAAAGACGGTTCTTTACAATATCTCAATAAACGACATCCTGCGATTTTAGATCTACTTGTCCGTCGTTTTTGTCCCGATCCACTTAAATATATTTTTAAAAAACGCCTGGACTATTACGAGATGCGTGATGTTGGGTTTGATTCCATTGCTGAAGTTCCTTTTATATCTGGTTCTTTTATGTTCTGCCGAACAGATATAATAAGAAAAGTAGGGGGATTTGATGATAATTATTTTATGTATTTTGAAGATGTAGACCTTTGTAGAAAAATACAGAAAACCTATAAAACTATGTATTACCCGAATGTTAAAGTTATTCATAGATGGGAGAGGGGCGCACATAAAAATTTTAAGTGGGCTTTTGTTTTTATAATAAGCGGTATTAAGTATTTTAACAAGTGGGGGTATAAACTCTTTTGATATAAATAACCTTTTGCGAATATATTAAGATTATTTTGCTTGTAAGGTATTTGTGAAAAATAAGAGTATTTGTATTTTGGATTATATGATTTATATCGTTAGTTTTATTATAGGGGGAGGAGGAGGCTTATTTGTATTACTATATGGAAAAAAAATCGGTTTAATAGACTTTCCTGATACAAGGAGTTCTCATATTATCCCAACTCCTAAAGGGGGTGGTATTGGAATCGTTATTACCTTTCTTATAGTTTGTTTTGTTTATAAAATTCCTTTTGCTTTCTGGGTTTCGGTAACAGCTATTGCATTGCTTGGGCTGTACGCAGATATAGTAAATTTTTCACCCCGGTTTCGTTTAATAATACAGTTCATTATCGCTGCAGTATTTGTATTATGCATGCAAGACTGGAGTTCTTACACATTACTGAGTATTATATTTGTTCCTTTATGGTTCATCTTTATTGTGGGAACAGCAAATTTTTATAATTTTATGGACGGGATTAATGGAATTGCCACTATTACAGCTATAATAGCTTTAGGGTTAGTCTTATTATTTTTAAATATTTTTAGAGTTCAGAATGATTATTCTGTATTAGTTGCTGCTATTATGTTTTCCTGTATAGGATTCCTCGCATTTAATATACCCAAAACAAAAGTTTTTATGGGAGATGTGGGGAGTATATTATTAGGTTTTTTATTTGCTGCTTTTGTGTTTTTATTTTACCAGGGGCCGCTTGATTTCATTTGCCTAATTTCTTTTTTGTTTCCTTTTTATGCTGATGCATTGTCAACGATCATTATAAGGCTAAATGACAGGGAAAAACTTTTTAAAGCACATCGGAGGCATCTATATCAACTTCTTGTAAATGAATATGAAATACCCCATTGGAAAGTATCAACAGTATATGGGGCTGGCCAATTAATTATCGGGATGAGCTTTTTTCATATAAGAAAGTTTGGTTTTATTTTAACGCTTTCGACACTTTTATTATATTTTTGTGTTTTCGTAATTATTTCAGTGACGATACGCAGAAGGCTGAATTGTTGAAAAATTTTTAACAAAATTGAAATAATTTTTTGTGCTCTAACCAAATGACAATATTTATAATAATCTTATCAATAATGTTATCACTTGACATTTAACTAAATATCAAATAAAAATAATAACTTAAGATCTAATAAAAAATTAATAAAATATTACTATTTATTCTGTAACAATTTATTTAATGTCGCTTGATTTTGCTTAAACACATTGCATTATTTCTTAATATTCAACTATTTATATACTTATCATGAATTATAGGCATCTATATACAAACACTATAATCGTTCTATTTGTTGATATAATAATCCTAACCGGATCTTTTTATATCGCTCATTTAATAAGATTTGATTTTGACATACCTTCTGAAAGAATACTGATATATAAACAAGTATTTCCTTTTGTATTGCTGGTTAAATGTGCCTTTTTTTATTATTTTGATCTCTATCGCGGTATGTGGAGATATACCAGTATTGCTGATCTTGCAAATGTCATAAAAGCCGCAAGTTTTAGTACAATCTCAATTGTCAGTTTTTTCCTTTTTAATAGCAGATTTGAAGGGCTCTCGCGGTCGGTTTTTGCAATTGACTGGTGCTTTACTGTCTTGTTTATAGCTGGCTTCAGGCTAATTATAAGGCTGTATTTTGAATATGCCAGTGAAGAAAGAGTATGGCTTAAAATAGTAAATTCTTTTTCAGAGTTTTTTTTGAGAAAGACGGTAGATTCCAAGAGAATTATCATTATTGGCGCAGGTGATTGCGGGGAAAAAATATATCGTGAAATACGCAATAATTCACAATTGAGATATAAAATAATTGGATTTCTTGATGATAATCCTGCAAAGGTCGGCATGAAGATTCATGGGATTCCGGTTTTAGGCAACATAAGTCAAATTAAGTCTGTTGTGGCAAAAGTGAAAGCAGATGAAGCTATTATAGCTTTGCCATCAGCTACTTCACAGGAAATGCGGTGTATAGTGGCATCCTGTGAAGAAAGCGGTATGAAATTTAGAACAGTACCGGGATATGGTGAGTTGATTAACGGAAAAGTGACATTGAATGCCCTAAGAGATGTAGCATACAGAGATCTGATTGGTCGTGAAGTTATTAAGCTGGACGAAGAAAAGATTGGTGCATATCTAACTGGTAAGAACGTTCTTGTAACAGGAGCTGGTGGATCTATTGGTTCTGAATTATGCCGCCAGATATGTAAGTTTAAGCCTCAAAGGATAATTCTGTATGAGATAGCTGAAAGCCCTCTTTATGATATTGACTTAATTCTTAGGAGGGATTTTAATAATATAACTATTATACCATTCCTTGCAGATATTATAGATAAACATCAACTCCAAATGGCGTTTGAAAAATTTCAACCACAAATTGTTTTTCATGCAGCTGCATATAAACATGTTCCTATGCTGGAGCTTTTTCCATGGAAAGCAGTAATTAATAATATTCACGGAACATTGAATTTAATTGAAATATCTAAAAAACATGATATTGAACGCTTTGTTTTAGTTTCAACTGATAAAGCCGTGCGTCCGACTAATGTAATGGGAGCCACCAAACGTGTGGCGGAGATGCTGATACATAACCAGAACGGCATTGGAAATTATCGTACGCGATTTACCATAGTCCGTTTTGGTAATGTGGTTGGGAGTGTCGGCAGCGTAATTCCACTCTTCAGAAAACAGATAGAGGAGGGAGGACCGGTAACTGTTACCCACCGTGAAATGACCCGATACTTTATGACAATTCCTGAAGCAAGTCAGCTTATTTTACAGGCCGGTGCACTTGGCAATGGTGGCCGCGTTGAAATTTTTATATTCAACATGGGCACACCTGTGAAGATTGATGATATGGCTAGGGATCTCATTCGTCTTTCAGGGTTTGAACCGGATGTGGACATCAAAATTAAATATATAGGTTTAAGGCATGGAGAAAAGCTCTATGAAGAGCTTATAACAGATGGTGAGAATGTTGTACCAACCACCCATGAAAAAATTATGGTTTTGAAAGGGTTAGAATCTGATCAATCGGTTCTGAATGGAAATATTGATGAATTGTATAAATTATCAAGTGAGCAAAAAGAAAGAAAGATAAAGGAAAAACTCCAGGAAATAGTTCCGGAATACAGGCCCACCTTTTTACCTGCTCAAATATACAGCAGTGATGATATCTGACTCTATGTCATCCCCAATTTGGTTTGACCTTTAGTAATCCGCATGATACCTGACAAAATTGATGGCGTTGTAAAAAGTTTCTATATGAAGATTTTTATTTAGTCATTGGTTATATTTTTTAGAACTTCATCAAAATTAAACCGTTGAATAAGATACAATTCTTGAGGGGCTTGAGAAATATTATTTTTGGATTAATTGTAAATTAAAACAATTGGCTTATAGTTATATGGAAGAAAAAAATAATAAAAAAATACTTGTTACCGGCGGTGCTGGATTTATTGGTACAAATTTCATCCGTAATATTCTTAAAACAAAACCTTTCTTTAGTGTTGTAAATTTTGATGCGCTTACATATGCCGGAAACATTTCCAACTTTGCGGATATTTCTTCAATATATGATGAAAGATACAGATTTGTTCATGGAGATATTCGAGATGCCGCGATTATAGGGAAGCTTTTTGATGAGGAAGATTTTGATATAGTTGTTCATTTCGCAGCAGAATCACATGTGGACAGGTCCATATCCGGCCCGGAAGTATTTATAGATACAAATGTAAATGGTACGTTTCGGCTTCTTGAGGCGAGTCTGAAAAAATGGAATATGAATGGGAAACCGGATGATTTTAGATTTATTCATGTATCTACAGATGAAGTATACGGCAGCCTTGGCGACACAGGTTATTTTACAGAAACAACACCTTATGATCCATCCAGCCCTTATTCTGCATCTAAAGCTGCATCAGATCATTTTGTAAAAGCTTATTATCGTACTTTTGGGCTTCCTGCCATTGTTACAAATTGTTCGAATAATTATGGATCGTTCCAGTTTCCTGAAAAACTGATTCCGCTTATTATATTAAATATCATGGAAAGAAAAGATCTGCCTGTTTACGGTGATGGGAAAAACGTTCGTGACTGGCTCTATGTTATTGATCATTGCGATGCAATTTTAACAGTTTTGGAAAAAGGGAAGCAAGGCGAAACATATAATATCGGCGGCGGGGCGGAATACCCGAATATTGAAATTGTGGAACTACTTTGCGACCTCATGGATAAAAAGCTTAATCGGTCTGCAAGTAGAGAGCTGATTAGATTTGTAAATGACAGGCCGGGACATGACATGCGTTATGCAATAGATGCATCAAAGATAAAAAACGAACTCGGGTGGAGCCCGAGATTCAGATTTGAGGAAGCAATTATAGAAACTGTTGACTGGTATCTTAATAATACGGACTGGGTGGATTCTGTTCGAAGCGGAGAATATAGACACTGGATAGAGAAAAATTATTCTGACCGTAGTGTAGTTGAATAAATTATTTAATATTATAAGGACAAAATAATGAAAGGAATAATACTTGCCGGGGGATCTGGAACCCGGCTTTTTCCGATAACACAGGTTGTAAGCAAGCAACTGCTACCTGTATATGATAAACCGATGATTTATTATCCCCTTTCGGTGCTTATGCTGGCAGGGATAAAAGATATTCTTATAATTTCAACACCTGTTGATCTACCTCGTTTCCAAGAGCTTTTAAAGGACGGATCCCAGTGGGGCCTTTCTTTTTCTTATGCTGAGCAACCCCGGCCTGAAGGGCTTGCACAGGCTTTTATAATTGGCAGGGAATTTGTCGGCAACGATAATGTATGTCTTCATCTTGGCGATAATGTATTCTATGGTCATGGGTTAACTGAGCAATTATTACATGCATTATCCAGAAAAAAAGGGGCGACTGTTTTTGGGTACTGGGTGAAAGACCCTGAAAGATATGGAGTAGTATCTTTTGACAAGAACGGACGGGTTGTGGATATAGAAGAAAAACCGGCATTTCCGAAATCAAATTGGGCAGTAACCGGCCTTTATTTTTATGATAACGATGTGCTTGACATAGCTTCGAGCCTGAAACCATCTGCGCGAGGTGAGCTTGAAATTACCGATGTGAATCGCTCATATTTGGAAAAGGACAATTTGTATGTTGAAAAACTTAGCCGTGGGATAGCATGGCTGGATACAGGCACTCATGAAAGCTTGATGCAGGCTTCAAGCTTTATTCAGGCAATTGAAGAAAGGCAGGGGCTTAAGGTTGCATGCATTGAAGAAATTGCATACCGAAAAGGTTATATTGATTCAACCCAGGTGGAAGAACTATCCCAACCCCTTATTAAAAACGGTTATGGTCAGTATCTTCTTCAAATGCTTGAATATTGATGGCGTCGTTAAAATTTCAATATCTGCGTTACGCTGTCCAGCTGTGGCGGGATCACTGTGGCGTACGATAAGTGAGCCTCAGTCCACGGGATTTGCTGGCCTTGATCTTGAACTTTTTACTTTGCCATACTAAGTTGGCTTTTTAAGATTTCATCAATATTGATTCATTGAAAGTATTTTCAAACATAGATGTCACAGATAATTACAACTCATAAAAATACTGATTTTGATGCCTTTGCATCACTTGTTGCAGGAACCATTTTATATCCTGATGCTATTCCAGTCCTTCCAAAAAATATAAACCCCAATGTCAAAGCATTTATATCAATTCACAAGGACCTTTTCGATATATATTCATTATCTGAGATTAGCAGTGAAAACATTGAAAAGCTTATTGTGGTTGATGCCTGCAGCTGGGATAGGCTTGAAAAGTTTGACAGATTTATTAACAAGGATGACCTTGAAGTAGTACTATGGGATCATCATATGAACGGTGATATTAAACCGACCTGGAAATGTCAGGAAAAAATGGGAGCTACCATTACTCTGATGTTGAGACATTTGATTAAAGAAGAAAAAGAGTTAACTCCAATACAGGCAACTTTATTCCTGGCAGGTCTATATGAAGATACCGGTTGCCTGACATTTCAGTCTACAAATTCTGAGGATGCATATGCTGCTGCATATCTTTTGGAAAAAAAAGCAGATTTGAAAATAGTAAATACCTTCCTGACACCTGTCTACGGCGAAAAACAGAAAGATATTTTGTTCGAGATGATCAAATCATCTACACGTGAGACTATTAACGGTTATAAAGTAAGCTTTAACCAGATTAATATTCAAGGACATATAGCGAACCTCTCGGTTATTGTTAACATGTACAGGGAAATAGTAAATGTCGATGCGGCTTTTGGCATATTTAAGGATGATAACCAAAATAAATGTATGGTTATTGGTAGAAGTGGAACAGAGGATATAAATATCGGGGCAATTATGCGAGGACTTGGTGGTGGCGGTCACCCGGGAGCCGGTTCGGCAATGCTTAAATCCGAATATATTAACTCTGACGCAATAAAAGAGACGATTAAAAAACTTGTAGCCGGTAGTAATCATGTTTCGGTACATATAAGAGATATTATGTCATATCCGGTTTTAAGCGTATCTTCCAGCACAATAATGGAAAAGATTGCAATGATTTTAAGGGAAAAGGGATGTACTGGAGTACCTGTAATTGATGAAGGGGAAATAGTTGGTGTTATTTCAAGGAGGGATTTCAGGAAGATCACAAGGGAATCTCAATTGAAATCTCCTGTTAAAGCATTTATGAAAAGAGATGTTGTCGATATTGAATCAAGCAGGAGCATCATGGATGCTGCACGATTGATGGTAAACCGTGATATAGGGCGTCTACCTGTAGTTGATGACGGTTTGATTGTAGGTATAATAACAAGATCAGATGTTATGTCATATCTTTATGACATGTTGCCTGGTTAATATAATAGTTTTTAATATGAATAATATTTATAGATATTATTAGTTGGCTATAGATTATACTTTCAAATAACTCATTCTAAAATTCAATAAAATTAACAAAGCCCCATTATCCAGGTTATGATATGGGGCTTTTTATTTTTAAATATTTTACATATAGTCTTTTTTTTCGGGCTACTATTTGAAGTATCATATTCGTCAATAGTTATTAAATGAGATTCAAATATGTAGCTTTGGAATAGTCTGGCTTTCCCCCAAGATGTCTGTTACCTTGATATAATCAATATATTAATGTGGTTAATCGCTTCATTTAGGAAATACTTTTTTTACTATGGGTAAAGCTACATTTTTCATATGTCTAAAAAGTTGCCATGAATAAAAAAATACATTTTAGATGCCTGACAAAAAAGTATTGTATTATTTAATTTCAATATGTTAACCAATATTTACTTGATTTTTAAGGTAAATATATATAAGTCATAAAAATAAATTTGTTTAAATTCAGAATGTAAAATGATGGCTTCGTGAAAAAATAAAGATACTGAGTATATTGTTTGATTAAGATTTAGTCATATCGCATATATATTTTCGCACATGGCAATTATAATGCTGTGTATATTGAAGACCTACACATGGTCTCGGTTTATTATTTTAGTTAATCAATAAATAACATCACTGCAATATATGGAGAATAATATTGAATCGGAATGATGAGATATCTTCAACTGACAAACTCCTTAATATAATTCGCGGTAATAATGAATCGGATGACATTGAATCGCATAATATTAAATCAGGTCAAACAGTTAAAAATATTTCCACTTCGCCTATTCAGCAAAAAAGAAATTTAATGTCTTTTCCTAAAACTAAGTTTTCCATGAAGAAGGCCCTAACTGTCGGTGCTGTTATTGGTTATAGCGACCTTACTCTGGTAATGACTAGTCGTTCTTTAGATAATAAAATAGAATTAATAGACTATTCAAAAGTTCCTTTTGAACCTGGAATTGGTAAAGATGACCGGCAATTCCCTGCTTTTTTAAAAAAATCTCTGAAAACCTTTTGCGATTCATATGGTAGTGTTGAAATCTGGAGTACTATGCTTTCAGCAAGGGTAGAAACCAGATATATTACAATTCCAAAGGTGTCGGCCAACCAGGTAGCAAATGCAGTATACTGGACTTATAAGAAGAAGGTCCCTTTTTCGGATAATGATGTTATTTTTGATTATACTACCTTAGGGAATATAGTCGAAGACGGTGTTAATAAGATAGAGGTTGTTGCATATATCTCGCCAAAAAAGGAAGTCAATGGACTAAATGATATATTTTTAAAGAGCGGTTACCCTCTCACCGGTATATCAATTGTTCCTTTTGCACTTCAGAACCTTTTACAGACCGACTGGCTCAAAACAGATATAGAAACTGTTTGCAGCCTGTATATTGGGAAAGACTGGTCCCGTATTGATATTTTTTCAAAGGGAAATCTTATATTATCCCGGGATATTAAGACCGGTATGAACAGCATGATAGAAGTTATCAGGACTGAATTAAAACAAAATCATACGGAGATTTTTTTCAGTGGAGATTTACCTGAGTCTGATTTTATTCAAGATGGAACGGATGAACTACCTATTGATGAAGTGATTGCCAAAAATATTTTTTTCAGCCTGATAAATAACTCTTCTTATATTGATGAATTTGAAGACAAAATAAATATCACTCGGGAAGATATATCACGAATAATTTTGCCGGTTATAGAGAGACTGACCCGGCAGGTGGAAAGAACAATTGAACACTATGCTCTGAATTTTATTGGTAAGCGTGTTGGCAAAATATATATTTCAGGAGAAACGAGTAATTTCCAATATTTGATTAATTATATCGGCGAACAGCTTGGATTGCCACATGATACTATAGATCCTTTTACTGAGACTGATCACCCCACTAATTGTACGTCTTGTCCTGATTCAATATCAGATCGTGACTCCTTTACTCCGGCTATGGGAATGGCACTTTCAGACATTTCCTTAACACCGAATTTTATTTTTACTTACAAAGAAAAGGGCGCTCTTGCGAAGGTTAGAAATATTAACAAGATAATGATGGTTGCCTTTACAGTATTACTTACTATATGTTTTGGATTTACCTTTTTGCAGAATAAAAATATAAGTCAGAAGGAGGCGCGTATAATTCAGCTCAAACAGGATATGAGCGGTTTCGGGCTTTTGGCAGATAAAAAAATGATACAACGCCTGCTTTCCAAAACAACAAAAAATAATACAAGCATAAAGGAATCTGCGCGGAAATATTTAGGGATGGCCATTATTAAAGAATTGTCCGCTTTAACTCCTGATAATATTCATCTGGTTAAAGTTTCAGCTGATTTTGGCAAAGGGAATAGTAAATCCAAAAAAGAAGAAAAAACACTTATTGTTGAAGGCAAAGTTTTTGAAAGTAATGGCTCCAAAGAGTCTACCCTGGCAGTATATTTAGTAAAACTTGAGGAATCTCCTATTTTCAGGGATCTACGTATAAATAAGAAATTAGTCGAAATATTTGGAAATGAGGAAGTACTAAGTTTTAAAGTGAGACTCAAACTTGTATAATTAAATGATACAGCTGTTTGCATTGGGACTAATAAGTAAAGTATATGGAAAAAATATCTAAACTCAAAAAAAATAGCATCGTTTATCTGATAATATATCTGTTTGTTTTAACAGCTGTTTTTTTGATTTGGATATACCCAAATCAAAAAAAAATTTCGGAGCTAAATGAAGATATTATAAGTGAATCTAATAAAATAGAGGAACAGAGAATGTTTGGGCCTCTATTCAAGAAACTACTGTTAAAGACACAAGGAAAGAATGATAAACAATTTCCTGTGGTAAAATCTGAAAAATTTCCAAAAGGAAATATTTTCAAAATACCTTTAATTTTCACTGAAATTGCAAAAGTAAACAAGCTTATTATAATCAAGAGTGAACCGGATGTGAATACCCTTAAAGAAGGTTCCAACAGCCTTCGTGTCAAACTGGCCTTGAAGGGTGATTTTTTCAATTTCAGAGAGTTCTTAATTGAATTGTATAAAATTCCATACATGATCAAAATTGAATCGATTCAGATTGATGCAGGCCGGGATATGAAAGAATTCAGGATTAAAATCTGGTTGGCGCTTGATAATAAATGAGTTTGAAAGGATATTTCGTTTTACAAAAACTTTAGATTTAATGAAAAAATAAAGTATATATTGATTAAAGAAACAGGCTAAGATTATTAAAACATTTGAATTAACAAAATATTTCAACTAATTAAAGTATGAAAAGACGTGAAACAATTATAGTAGTTCTGATGTTTGTTGCAATTGCTTATGCTGCATACAGCTTTATATTTGACCGGCCGGTAGATAGCGGTTTAAAGAGTAATAAAACCACTGGAAACCACCTGGTAGCGATCAGTGTTGGGAAAAGTTCCGGCTCTGGGAATAAAAACAAAGAATTGAGAAAATTTGTAGCTTATGTGTCTAAGAAGATAAATAAAAAAAAATCAGTTGTTGATATGTATATTTTAAAGATGGCAACAGCAAAATGGAAAAGAGATCCTTTCCTGCGTTCAGACATTGCAATAGGATCAGGCTTAGATGACGGTGCCGGATTCTATAAATCAAAGAAAGAAATTATTTATTCGGGATATTTAAAACTTGGCAATAAAATGCTGGCTGTCATCAATGGTATTGAATATGAAAAAGGGGAAATGCTGGAGACTGGTGTTTATCATGTATCCGACATTACACCTTCAGCGGTTGTTTTGAAAAACAGCAGTAACAAAACAATCACTCTTTCATTTGAAAAAACAATACGGGATGAATGATAATGATTAATTATTTATGTATAAAAAGAAATACACTGAGTTTTGTTTTGGCATTATTATTTTTGCTTTCTTTTTCAGGATGTGCCGGTAAGAATGATGGAATAAAAGACCCGGCTTTTGAAAAGTGGAGAGTGATGGCCGAAAATTCAAAAGGGTATTCTCCAAGTGCAAGAAGTAATGCTGTTGGCCTCAAAGATGGGACTAATAAGAAAAAGGTAATAAAAGAAGATACTTCAGCAGTCGGGCAAGACACATTAGCCAAAAAGAAACCTGTTGAAAAAATAAGTGTGGAATCAAAAAATAAAGAGTCTCTTCCAAAAATAAAAATCACTCTTAAAATGAACAATGTTGAACTTCCAACGCTTCTTCGTGCCCTGGCAAGAGCAGTAAACCTGAACATACTAATAAATGATAAAGTAAAAGGTGAAGTTAATATTAATGTTAAGGATGCCAATTGGGATCAGCTGTTTAATGGAATTCTTCACACCCACGGCCTTACATATAGTTGGGAAGGTGACCTTATTCGCATCATGACTCTTTCTGATTTAAACCTCGATGTTAAAATTATGGATGCTAAACAAAAAAAATCAGCAAAACGAAAAGAGTATAACCTGAAAATGTTATCAATGGATGTACAGGCTGAAATGTCTGAACCTCTTGTTACAAGAGTTCTGCATGTTGACTATACTGATGCTGAAAAACTGAAAAATAATTTAATGTCACTTCTTAAGTCCGGTTGGATGGGATCAGACTTTACAATAGGTGATAAAGGTGGTGCCAAGAGTAGTTCCAAATTCCGAGGAACGATTCTTGTAGATCCTCATACTAATTCGCTTATGATTCAGGCTGTTAATAGTGATATTGACAGGTTAATACCGATAATCAGGAAACTGGATCGACCTACTCATCAGATTCTTATAAAAGCACAAATAGTTGAGACGTCTAGCCAGATTGCAAGGCAGCTTGGTATCCAGTGGCAGTATAACAATAGTAATACCACTGGTGGAGACAAATGGAATGCTTCCGGCTCAAGAGAGAGCACAGGTTTAAACTTAGGATACATGGTTGATAGAATTGGAGGCAGCCTTCTGGATATACAGCTTTCAGCTTTACAGGAAGATGGTAAGGCAAATGTCCTTTCTAATCCTTCAATTACGACTCTTGATAATATGAAAGCAATTATTGAAAGCGGTAAGGAAGTCCCTTACCAGACAAGAGATTCAGATGGTAAAACTAAAGTCCAGTATAAAAAGGCTGTAATCAGGCTGGAAGTAACCCCTCATGTGATTGCCGGAAAAGAACTCAAGCTAGAAATCAAAACAAATAAGACGGAACTTGACAAATCAATTACAGTGGATGGGAACCCTGGATTTAAAACAAGGGAAGCAGAAACAACCGTTGTACTTCTTGATGGGCAGACTACTGTTATAGGGGGATTGAGTATTGAAAACAGTGATGACACTGAGTCGGGTGTTCCTCTGTTAAAAGATATCCCCATAATGGGTTATCTTTTTAAAGAAAGATCCAAAACCGGCACGATGGATGAGTTATTAATATTTATTACTCCGTATATCCTTGATAAAAAAGATGTTTCGAAGGAAAAATTTAGTAGTGGAATAATAAAACCTGGTACTGAAGCAGTTGAAATGATTGAATCAGAGACCCAACCATGATGTTATGTGAATATGTAATTAAATTGCTAACCAGAGGCTCTTTAAATAATTACAATCAGGATCAGAAAAGATGGATTATTTTAAAATTTTAAATTTGAAAAAAGAACCGTTTTCAAATTCTCCTGATCCCGATTTTTTTTTCAAATCAAGGCAGCATGTAAATTGCCTTCAGCAGCTTGAGATTTCGTTCCGTCTACGAAGGGGTCTTAATGTAATTATCGGTGATGTTGGTACCGGAAAAACGACACTTTGCAGGCAACTTATTAGAAATTTTGCTGATGAAGATGATTACGAAATTTACCTTATTCTTGACCCACACTTTTCAAACCCTACCGAATTTTTAAAATCAGTTGCCGGTTTGTTTCCGGATTGCAAAATATCTGATAAATCAGATGATGTAGGGCTTAAAGAAGCAATAAAACAGTATCTGTTCGAATATGGAGTGGATAAGTCAAAAAACGTTATAATTATCATTGATGAGGGACAGAAATTACCAGATTTCTGTCTTGAAATACTACGTGAGTTTTTGAATTATGAGACAAATGAACATAAGCTGCTACAGATTGCAATTTTTGCGCAAAAAGAATTTGAAGACAGGATAAGAGAATATGAAAATTTTTCAGACAGGATAAGCCTTTATCATGTTCTAGGGCCAATGAATTTTCATGATACAAAAGCGATGATTGACTTCAGGATTATGCAGTCAAGCGATACGCCTAATACCAGTTCTTTCTTCAGCTATCCTGCTTTGTGGGAAATATACCGATCAACAGGAGGTTATCCCCGAAAAATTATTAACCTTTGCCATCGAAGTATTCTTACTATGATTATCCAGAATCGTACAAGAGCAGGCTGGTTCCTGATACGCTCCTGTGTTAAGCGAGGTGTCTTTAAAAGGTTGCAAAAAAGATTACATTTAAGTAGTGGGCTGGTTGTCAGCATTGGGTTATTGCTTTTGGTAATCGCATTTTCATCTGGACTTATGAAAATAAACTATACATGGAAAAATGTTGAATCTATTGCTGAACCTTCCACTGTTGTAGTTGCTTCCTTAACAACCAAGCCTACAGAAAAACCATTAATTATTAAAAAAAAAATTAAATTGGAAGCTGACAAAGAAACAGTATTTTTAGATTCGGATGCTATTGAAAAAGACAATACCCCCCAGGGACATATAGATTCTACTGCTGAATCTTCTATTGGTGCAGAAGTATCGTTGAAATCAAAAACGATATCAAAGACGATATCAAAAACCACTAACAATACTACTATAAACAATAAAAGTAGTAATATAGAAACTCCCGGGGAAATAGCAAGTTCTGATACGAACATAAAAAATAATAAGAATGAGCCTTTATATGGACATAATTATCCTCCTGCTTTATTAGGGGAAATTGTACTACAGCAAAATGAAACCTTGTGGAGACTTGTAATAAAAACTTATGGCCATTTTAATTACTATATAGATTATTTGGAAGAGATATTGAAAATCAACCCCCATATTAAAAATTCTAACCATGTTGAAGAAGGGACTGTAGTTGCTCTCCCTGCAATTCCTGTTGTTGTCAAACATGTAAAAAAAAATATATGGTGGATTCAAATAGATGATAGAAATAATCTTGAAGAAGCATTAAAGATGTTAAGAAAATATAATACTGATTCATCTTATTTACGTATTGTTACACACTGGAATAGCCATGAAGGGTTGAAGTTTACGGTTTTACTTAACACATATTTTACTGATAAGGAAACTGCAAAGAAGAGTATACTCTCTTTACCACCTGCAATATCATCAAAGAGTAAAATCTTTTCAAAATGGAGTAAAGACACAGTTTATTATGCAAACCCTTATTTGATTCAGAGACATTAAAACAGCTTAATATGAGAGAATAGAAATTGAAGAACAAGAAAAAACTTGGAGAAATGCTAATCGAGGCAGGGCTTATTGCTGAAGATAAGCTTGAGAAAGCAGTAGAGGAACACAAGAAACTGGATATTAAGCTTGGACAGTATCTTGTGCGTGAGGGTATTGTTAGCAGCAGCCAGATTGTTGATGTGGTGTCACGCCAGCTCAAGATTCATAAGTATCAGCCTGATAAATTCCCCATTGATATGGATTTATTGAATGTGATTCCTGTTGAAATAGCTCAAAAATACCAGATAGCACCGCTTTTTAAAACCAGGTTTCTGCTTACAATTGCCATGATTGACCCAATGGACATAATGGCTCTGGATGCAATTGAAATATATACAAATACAGAAGTTGAACCTGTCATATGTACAGATCAGGAGATAAATCATCTTATCAGCAGCCTTTACGGTACTTATTCAGGAATAGGTGGTGTCCTGGACGATATGCAGTTTGAGAGTGGTGACGAAAATGAGAAAGCTACCTTTACTGATGAAGTTGAGGTCGGTTCAATACAGGATATGGTTGAGGAGGCGCCTGTTGTCAGACTGGTAAACTCCATTCTTTCTCAAGCAGTAAAGGAGGGGGCAAGCGATGTGCATATTAGTCCTGAAAAAGACTATGTACAGGTAAGGTTCAGGGTCGATGGTAAGCTTCATGATGTTCCTGCTCCCCCAAAGTCCATGATAATGTTTATTATTTCCAGATTGAAAATTCTTGCAAATATGGACATTGCCATATCCAGGATTCCTCAGGACGGCAGGTTTACAGTCAAGATGGATAATAAAGAGATCAATATAAGGATTTCAACGATACCGACTATTCACGGCGAGAACATGGTTCTTAGAATTCTTGATACAAGCGGGGGCATAATTTCACTTGAGAAGCTGGGCATGTCTGAAAGCGATCGATTAAAACTTAAACCCCTGATGACTAAACCGTATGGACTAATATTGAGTACGGGGCCTACCGGCAGCGGTAAAAGTACAACCCTCTATTCCATATTGAAGGATATAAATAAACCGGATATTAATATAATGACTCTTGAGGACCCGGTCGAATACCGAATGGAAAAAGTCAGGCAGATTCAGTTTAATAGAAGAGCCGGCATGACATTCGCCAGTGGTCTTAGATCAGTAATGCGCCAGGATCCGGATGTTATTATGGTTGGAGAGATAAGAGACCCTGAAACAGCATCGATAAGCGTCCAGGCAGCTTTGACTGGTCACAGAGTTTTGAGCACTGTTCATACAAATGATGCTGCAGGAGCCATTACCAGATTTGTTGACATGGGAATAGAAGCCTTCCTGGTTTCATCAGTTATGCTTGTGTCTATTGCTCAGCGACTTGTTAGAAGGGTATGTCCGTATTGCAATAAACCTTATAAACCTAAAAAAAGGGCTATTGATTACTGGGGTATCGAGGCAGATGCTGAAGTAAATTTCATGAAAGGATCGGGCTGTTTTAATTGCATGGATACCGGTTACAAAGGTCGAACAGGGGTATATGAAGTATTAGTTGTTGATGAGTTTGTTCAGGACATGATCCTTCAAAAAGTAACAGCCCAGGAGATTACAAGGGTATTAAAAAAGAAAGGCTCTTTGGATCTGTTGAAAGATGATGCTGTTGATAAGGTCAAAAAAGGTATTACCACACTTGAGGAAGCAGCATCTGCTATAATGGTATAGAGGAAAGTAAATACAATGAGGTGAAAATTTTTAAGTATGTCTAATTATTCTTACAAAGCCTTAGATGGAAATGGAGAAAACAAAAAAGGCACTATTGACGCCGACTCTCCGGAACATGCCACAAACTTGCTTAGTACACGCGGCCTCATCCCTTTGAAAATAACTGAGTTAAGAGGTTCATCCAAAGATGAAGGCGTTGGTGGCTTTGCTGCATTGATTTCTTCTGTTAAACACCAGGAACTTATTATATTTACAAAGCAGTTCAGGACCATGTTTCGCTCGGGTGTGCCAATGTTGAAACTATTGGATGTATTGGCAAAACAAACCGAAAATCCAAAACTAAATAATGTAATTACCAGTATGTCACAGGATATTGAAGAGGGGGCCTCTCTTTATGAAGCATTTTTAAAGCATCCCAAGATTTTTAATGCTTTGTATTGCGGAATGATCAAAGCTGGTGAGGCCAGTGGATCTCTTAACGATGTCCTTGAGCGGTTGATATATATTATTGAGCATGAATCCAAAATAAAATCAGATATAAAATCAGCGCTTCAATATCCTGTTATCGTAGTTTTTTTTCTAACCATAGCCTTTTTTATTCTGTTGACACAGGTAATCCCAAAATTTTCAAAGATTTTCAAAAGCGCAGGATTGGAAATCCCTTTACCGACAAAAATAAGTCTTGAGTTATATAATTTCTTATCAGGTAACTGGATTATAATTATATGTACCAGTATTATAGTGATAACAGCTGCTATATTCTATTTAAAAACCTATAGAGGTCAATATCTAAAAGATAAGCTTTTCTTAAAACTACCTGTATTAGGGCCATTGTTGGTAAAAGCTGCAATGTCAAGATTTGCAAGTATTTTTTCTATACTTCAGGTAAGCGGAGTATCCGGGAGAGATTCTTTTGGAATACTTGAAGGAACAATAGGCAACACTGCTATTGCAAGTGAATTTAAACAAATCAATGAACAACTTGAAGAAGGTCATGGAATAGCAAAACCATTAGGAAATGCAGAATATTTCACTCCTATTGTTATCAACATGGTTGCTATCGGAGAAGAATCAGGAAATCTTGATGAGATGCTTTCTGAAATTTCATCTCACTATGACTTTGAGGTAGAATATGCGGTAAACAGTTTGTCAGAAATCATTGGTCCAGTGCTGGTTGTGGGCCTTGCATTTGTTGTTGGATTTTTTGCACTGGCAATATTTTTACCTATGTGGGATATGATGCAGGTTGTTAATTAATATACCATATTCGTTATAAAATATTAAGCAGATAACCAATGACCTTTTGCATGAGTATAATTCATTAGTCCTGTTATAGCGGGATTTTGATGTTATTAACTGGTCTTGTTTTAAGAGACAAATTGAAAATGTAAATAAAGCAGATTACAGGAAGAGTTTTTATGAAAAACATACAATACAATATACGATTGAATGTTATTGTTCCATGTATTACTGCCGGAATAGCAGTCCTTACTTTCATAGTCGCTTTCCAGATTACTAAATATTATATCGGAAAAGGAGATGCTGATTATATAGGAATTGTAATTGTATATGGAGTTGTTGCTACGGTAATATCATTAATGACTGGTATTTTAATTACCAGGATATTGTTAAAACCGATGCAGCAGTTTATTGAAAATGCTAAACAGTTACCAGCTATTGCAAGCCAGGTTATTTCTTCAGGAAAAGAGAAAAACGTTGATGAATTAAAGCACTTTAGTATGATATTTGAGCAGGTTGCGGAAGTTCTGAGTAAAGTTGAGTCACGACAGTTCTTTCCTGATATTACCGGTGAGAGTAGGGCAATAAGGGGTGTTTTGAACCAGATTATAAAGGTTGCTCCGACTGACTCGACAGTTCTTGTATACGGTGAAAGCGGAACAGGTAAAGAGTTGGTTGCAAAAAATATTTACGAACATAGTATTAGAAAAGACAAGGCATTTGTAAAGATAAACTGTGTTGCAATACCTGAGGAATTACTTGAGAGTGAATTGTTCGGCCATGAAAAAGGATCTTTTACCGGAGCAAGCTCACGTAAGCTTGGAAAATTTGAAATCGCTGATGGAGGAACTATATTTCTTGATGAAATTGGAGATATGTCTCTTAGATTACAGGCAAAAATTTTACGTGTGCTACAGGAAAGAGAGTTTGACAGAGTGGGAGGTACAAACCCGATAAAAGTTGATGTACGATTTATAGCAGCAACAAATAAAAATCTTGAAGAGCTTGTCAAGGATGGGAAATTCAGAGAAGATTTATTTTATCGTCTCAATGTTTTTGTCATTAACATCCCTCCATTGAGAAATAGAATAGAAGACATTCCTCTCCTTGTAGATTCATTTTATGAGAATTCG
>JABHLN010000054.1 GCA_018693105.1 Desulfobacterales bacterium
AACTTATGGCATGATTCTGTGCATCGTACCCGTACTCAATTCAAGGCCAACGGAGAAAATGGGCATGGTCTATTGATTGGAGACGATTTCCAACGCAGTCCCGGCTTTGGTGGCTTTACTTTTGCTGTTGGAATCACTCCGGTGCAGGGAGGAACAGCGATTAGCGGTACGATTGCTCGGCAATCGGGTCTTTGGTCTCTAAAGTTGAAGAATAATACGGTGCGACTGGCAATGGGAAACTGGCGGGTTGAAAGCCCTGTAACACTCGTTGATGGTTGCAATCGCTTTATTGTTACGGGAGACTTTAGTCGACGTACCTCCAATTGGAAAGGGGATGACGATGTCACAAGCATCAAGCTACTTGTAAATGGTCAAGAACTCCTTTCAGTAAATGAAAGGGGCAAGCTTAAGGATGAAGAATACTTGAAAAACCCCACCTATCTCGGCCAGGACGCAGATGGCAAAGAGCGTTTGAATGCGGTATTAAGCCGCGCTATAATGCTCAACAAAAAGGTTTCTGCCGAGCCACCACTATCAATTCAGGAGTTGGAAGGTAAAATCTGTGGACAGACCCAGCTCACCACTGGCAAGCAGTAAGCTTGTTTCATACGTAACACTTGATATAGGTGATTGCCAATTACTGTCGTTTAATTAAGGTGATTTGCTTCTCTTTGTCATTCTCTGATCATTAGAAGTAAAACTCAAAACCTGTAATGGATACCTGTTGCCTGATGCAACGGAAAACCATTTGCTAATCGCTTTTTATTGAGGGCTTTATTCTTTTTTGTAAAATCCAGTATATAATTTTGAAACTTCCAGCCGACTTACTGACATTTTTAAAATTTTTATCTAAAAGCATAGTTCAACAAGAATTGCTGCCCGGTTCAATGAGTTCTTGAAATTCGTTATGTTTTTGATTACACTTTGCATCTTTTGACAATTTTTAAAATAATTCATACATGGGTATGACATTTTTGTTTAATAATTTAAGTATATATACAGAATGTATTCACTAACTGATTACGATTACAACCTTCCCGAAGAACTTATAGCTCAAGCCCCGGTAGATCAAAGAGACTTGTCGAGACTTCTTTTTCTTGATCGTGAAAAAGGCCGGGTTGAACACCATATATTTCAAGACCTTTATGATTTTCTACTACCATCGGATATTCTTGTAATAAACAACACGGAAGTCATACCCGGCAGACTCTTTGGTCGAAAAGAAACCGGTGGAAAGTTGGAGGTTCTTATTCTCGATTATTCTAAAGGTATAATCAATAATAATGAATATAAATGCCTTATAAAAGCATCAAAACAGTTGAAACCAAAAAAGAAAATTTTTTTCGATGAAGGTGTAAAGGCCGAAGTTGTTGCTTTTAATGATGGTGTTTATACAATAAAATTCATGGTTGAAAATGATTTTGATGAAATTCTTGACAGAATAGGTAACGTTCCACTGCCCCCGTACATCAGGCGTTCTAATAATGACCCTGGTGACAGTGAATCATACCAAACCGTTTATGCCTCTCAAAAGGGAGCAATAGCAGCACCCACTGCCGGTCTTCATTTTACTGAGCCGCTTATTGAGAAAATTAAATCAAAAGGAATTAATATTGTTCCTGTAACACTTCATGTGGGATACGGAACCTTTCTTCCGGTGAGAGCTACAGATATCAGGGACCATAGCATCCATTCTGAGTGGTATTCCATTTCAAAGGAATCTGCTGAAATTATTAACCATGCCAGGTCCTGCGGTGGACGAATAATAGCAGTGGGCACTACATCTGTACGCACACTTGAAAATGCCGCTGATGATAAAGGAAACATTTCTGAATGCAGCGGAAACTGTGAACTTTTTATATATCCTGGATACAGATTCAAGGTAATTAACGGACTGGTTACAAATTTTCATCTTCCCAAATCGACACTTCTCATGCTTGTATCAGCACTTGCCGGAAGGGAAAATATTCTAAATGCTTATAAAGAGGCTGTAATCAACCTGTACAGGTTTTACAGCTATGGAGATGCAATGTTTATTGCATAAAAACCTGATGAACTTATTGAATTTCAAAATTATCTCTGAATCAACAGAATCTAAAGCAAGAGCCGGGGTGTTTCATACAAAACACGGAAGTGTGGAGACACCCATTTTCATGCCGGTGGGTACTCTTGGCACTGTAAAGTCACTGACTCCTGAAGAACTCATAGAGTGCGGAGCCCAGATTATTTTAGGAAATACATATCATTTATATCTTCGACCCGGATGTGAAATTATTGATAAATTTTCAGGTCTTCATAAATTCATGAATTGGGACAGGCCAATTTTGACCGATAGTGGAGGATTTCAGGTTTTTTCCCTTGCAAGGTTGTCAAAAATAACTGAAGAAGGATATGCATTCCAGTCTCATATCGACGGATCACGACATATGCTAACCCCTGAAATGGCAATTGATATACAGACTTCCCTTAGTTCTGATATTATGATGTGTCTGGACAAATGCATTGCATATCCTGCAAACATTCAAGAAGCCCGTGAAGCTCTTGAGTTGACCACCCGGTGGGCTAAAAGATGCAAAATACAATGGGAGAAAAAAACCGGTAAAGAAAACATATTGTTCGGTATAATTCAAGGCGGTATGTTCAGTGAACTTAGAAAGCAGTCCGCGGAAGAACTTATTGAACTTAATTTACCCGGTTATGCAATAGGCGGCTTAAGTGTGGGAGAACCTAAAGATTTAATGCTTGAAATGGCAGCATATACTCTTCCTTTGATGCCTGAAACAAAACCGAAATATATTATGGGTGTTGGTACTCCCGAAGATCTCGTGGAGCTTATCGGACTGGGTGCCGACATGTTTGACTGTGTTATGCCCACGAGAAATGCCAGAAACGGCCAATTATTTACCGAATTCGGTACTATAAATATTAGCAATTCAAGGCATAAAAATGATATGGACCCTATTGACCCGGATTGCACATGCTACACATGCCGCAACTATTCAAGAGCATACCTTCGTCATTTGTATCTAAACAGAGAGCTTCTTGTCTACCGCCTAAACACCCTGCACAATATCCATTATTACCTGAATCTTATAAGAAATACCAGATCAGCAATATGTGCTGACGAGTTCGAAAACTTTAAGCAGGACTTTTTCAGAAAACGGCAAGGTTAAAACAAGGCAGGCAATTTTGAGTCGACTATCTATTTAGGCTTGAACTTCTTATAACTATTTGATATAAAAAATCCTTTTCTCTTAATTTAATTAAAGTATTATCCACCGGATAAACTGAAAAACTGCCGGAGGATGTTCAATATATGGGCCTTATGGCCGAAGGCAAAGCATTTTATGACCGTTTCAAAATATATTAATACAACAATTACTAAGTCTTCCTGGATCAGAAAGATGTTTGAAGAAGGGGCACTCCTGAAAGCAAAATACGGAGTTGACAATGTATTTGACTTCAGCCTGGGAAATCCAAACCTTAAACCACCTGATAAATTCAAAGAAGCCCTCAAAGAGGCAGCATGCGATATAAGCTCCGGCACGCATGCCTATATGCCAAACAACGGATATCCACATGTTAGAAAGTCAATAGCCGAATATCTTTCCCAAGAGCAGCAGACCGAATTGACTGAAAATGAAATCGTTATTACATCAGGGGCAGCAGGGGCTTTAAACGTTATTTTTAAAACAATTCTTAATCCGGGCGATGAAATAATATGCCCTGCGCCATATTTTGTTGAATATAACTTTTATGCAGAAAACCACAACGGAGTCCTGAAGACTGTTTCGACTAATCCTGATTTTACACTTAACATTGAAGCAATTGCTTCAGCAATTACAGATAAAACCAAGGCTGTTCTGATTAATTCTCCGAACAATCCTACAGGCCAGGTTTATTCAAAGGAAAGCCTTGATGCTCTCGGAAACCTTCTCAAGAAAAAAAGAGGCGACCAGACAATCTATCTTATATCTGATGAACCGTATCGTAAGATTGTATATGACGGTTTGACTGTACCCAGTATTTTTACAAGTTATAATGAAAGCATCATAGCTACATCATATTCAAAGGATATTTCAATCCCTGGTGAAAGAATTGGCTTTATCGGTGTTAACCCAAACACAGAATCAAGGGATGACCTTCTAGCCGGAATGGCTCTTGCAAACAGAATTCTGGGGTTTGTAAATGCTCCCGCTCTCATGCAGCGGGTTCTTCCGTCAATTCAGGGTATGAGTGTAGACATTTCGGTCTATTCACGAAAAAGGGAACTTTTATGCAACGGCCTGGCTGAATGCGGTTACGAATTTGTAACCCCGCCAGGAGCCTTTTACCTTTTTCCGAAATCACCGATAGAAGATGACGTAAAATTTGTACAGGCCCTTCAGGAAGAACTGATACTTGCAGTACCTGGAAGTGGTTTCGGTGGCCCCGGTCATTTTAGAATAGCTTTCTGTGTGGATGATAATACAATTACAGGGGCTCTCCCCGGATTCAAAAAAGTAATTGATAAATTTTAAAAACTTTCGGAAAGCTGGCATCAATAAAAAGCTAAACAGAAATAAAGATGATATCAGACGACCCTCAATACTATATAGATGGTGTACTTGATCAAAACAGGCAGATACTTGCAAAAACCATTACTCTTATTGAGAGCTCTCTGCCGAGTCATCAGGAACTGGGCGGAAAAGTCCTTGATCAGCTCCTTTCACACACGGGAAAAGGCATCCGCCTTGGCGTAACCGGAATTCCGGGGGCGGGAAAAAGCACATTTATTGAAAGCCTTGGATCAAGGCTTATAGAAAAAGGTCACCGTGTAGCTGTTCTTGCCGTTGATCCAAGCAGCAGCAGAAGTGGAGGAAGCATTCTTGCAGATAAAACCCGGATGGAAAGGCTTTCTACTGAAGAGGGTGCATATATAAGGCCCTCTCCATCAGGTGGTACTCTTGGAGGTGTTGCAAGAAAGACCAGGGAAACAATGCTTGTTTGCGAGGCTGCCGGATTTGATGTGGCTATTGTGGAAACAGTTGGTGTCGGCCAGTCGGAAACAACCGTTTCTTCAATGGTAGATTTTTTTCTGGTTCTGATGATATCAGGAGCAGGTGATGAACTTCAGGGAATAAAAAAAGGAGTTCTGGAACTCGCAGATGCAGTAGCAATAAACAAGGCTGACGGTAATAATATTAAAAAAGCCGAAATTGCTAAAAAGGAATACGAAAATGCTCTGCATCTTCTAAACCCGGCATCACCCACATGGACAACCCCGGTTTTAACATGCAGCGCAATAGAAATGACCGGAGTTGATGAAATATGGAGTAATATCCTGCTTCATAAAAAAAAAATGGTGGAAAGCGGAGAGTTCGAAGACAAGCGAAAAAAGCAGGCCCTTGAATGGATGTGGTCTCTTCTTGAAGAAGGACTTAAAGAGCGTTTTTTTATGCATCCTGAAATCAAGAAAATACTTCCGGGGGTGGTGCGAAGTGTTGAAAAAGGATTATCTTCACCTTCGGCAGCCGTAAATAAATTTCTCTTTGTTCTTGACAAGGGGTTATAAATATAGATTTTATATTCAACTTTAGATGGTTTTGAAAAAGTCAATTTTGTCCATCAGGCAAAACAGACTTTTTAAGAAATTATTTATAAAATCAACAAGAAGTGATGAAAGGATTCTATAATGAGTACTGTAGCAGATAAAATCAAGGACCTTAAAAAGCGCGAACATAAGATCCTTCAAATGGGCGGAGAAAAAGCTGTTGCAAAACAACGTGAGAAAGGAAAGCTAAATGCCCGGGAACGCCTTAATTACCTTTTTGATCCCGGAACATTCAGAGAAATTGATATGTTTGTTTCTCACCGGTGCACCAATTTTAATATGGAAAAAGTTGACATCCCCTCAGATGCAGTAATTACGGGTCATGGTTTAGTCAATGGAAAACCGGTTTTTGCATATTCTCAGGATTTTACATCAAGAGCGGGAAGCCTTGGTGAAATGCACGCAAAAAAAATATGCAAAGTAATGGATCTGGCCCTTAAAGCGGGAGTACCGTTAATCGGATTTAACGATTCAGGCGGAGCCAGAATTCAGGAAGGTGTTGATGCTCTTTCAGGATATGGGGAAATATTTTTCCGTAATGCCTCAGCTTCCGGAGTTATTCCCCAGATATCGGCTATCATGGGAACTACTGCGGGCGGTGCAGTGTATTCTCCGGCAATGACTGACTGGATTTTTATGGTTAAAGATTCAAGCCATATGTTTATTACAGGTCCACAGGTAATAAAGTCGGTTACAGGTGAAGAAATTTCATTTGAAGAACTTGGCGGAGCTATGACCCATAATGAAAAAAGCGGTGTTGCTCATTTTGCATGTGAAAGCGATGAAGATGCCATTGATAAAATTAAAACAATGCTTTCATACCTGCCTTCAAATAACATGGAAGACCCACCTGTTGTTAATACCGGTGACAGTCCTGGCAGAACCGATGAAGGACTGAATTCCATAATACCTGACAATCCAAACCAGTCATACGACATGAAGGTTGTTATACGATCTATAGTGGATAATGGTGATTTCTTTGAACCTCATGAATATTATGCAAAAAACATATTAATCTGCTTTGCCAGGCTAAACGGCAGAAGCATTGGAATAATAGCAAATCAACCTGATTTTCTTGCAGGATGTCTCGATATCAATGCCTCGGATAAGGCTACAAGGTTCATAAGATTCTGTGATGCCTTTAATATTCCATTGCTGACTATTGCAGATGTACCCGGCTATCTACCCGGAAGCACACAGGAATTTGGTGGTATAATCAGACATGGTGCTAAACTTCTATGGTGTTATTCGGAAGCAACAGTTCCAAAACTGCTTCTTATTACACGAAAAGATTACGGCGGTTCCTATCTTGCAATGAGCTCAAAACATCTCGGTGCAGACATGGCTTTTGCATGGCCCTCTGCTGAAATTGCCGTAATGGGCGCAGGCGGTGCTGCAAATGTTATTCATCGAAAAGAGATTAACAATGCACCCGATCCTTCCGCCAAACGGGAAGAAAAAATCAAAGAATATGAGGATCTCTTTTCAAACCCATACTGTGCTGCGGAAAGAGGATATATTGATTCAATTATTGTTCCGGATGAAACAAGGCCTCGTTTAATCGATGCTCTTGAAATCATGTGCAGCAAACGTGAAACAAGACCTCCAAAGAAACATGGAAATATTCCGTTATAACCGTAAAAGAAAATGGAGTACCGGATGGATAACAAAAAAAAGGCTGCCGCCATGGCAGCAGTCATGCAATATATAAAAGATGAAGAGGTCGTTGCATCAATGCAGTCATCATACGCAGCTGCACAGGCAAAAACCGCTTCACAACCAACATTTATAAACCAGTGGGGTTCTAATGGCCGACAGGCACAAATGCACATGCGGAACCTTTTACAAATGAAGTCTTTTCACGGGTCTAAGTTAAGATGATGAAAAAAATATTAACCTTAGGAAAAAGTCTTTTTTAAAAGACAGTAAATAATATAAATTAAGAGGAGAACTAGAAAATGAGTGACCACAATCAATTAAAAATAACAAACATGGAGTACGACAAAGACAGGCCAAAAGTCGAAAACCCTCTTAAAATAATGGATGTTACCTTGCGTGACGGTCATCAATCTCTCTTTGCCACAAGAGGGCGGACAGAAGATATGATTCCGGTTGCTGAGATGATGGATGAAGTCGGTTTTTGGGCAATTGAGACCTGGGGCGGAGCAACCTTTGATACAATGCACCGCTTCCTCAATGAAGATCCCTGGGAAAGAATCAGAACATTAAAAAGATATATTAAAAAAACCCCATTTTCCATGCTTCTAAGAGCACAAAACCTCGTTGGATACAGAAACTATGCCGATGACCTTGCCAGGGCATTTGTAGAAAGAGCCGCCGCAAACGGCATGGATATATTCAGAACCTTTGACGCATTGAATGATTACAGGAACTTTGAAACAGTAGTACCTGTTATTAAAGAAACCGGAACACATTTCCAGGGTTGTATCTGCTACACAATCACCCAGCCAAGGCTTGGCGGTGAAGTTTACAACATTGACTACTATGTAAATAAGGCAAAAGATCTGGAAAATATGGGTGCTGACAGTATCTGCATAAAGGATATGGCAGGACTTATTGCCCCTTATGATGCATATGCAATTATCAAAGCAATTAAGGATTCTGTAAAACCACCAGTTCACCTTCACAGTCATTTTACTTCGGGTCTTGCCCCAATGACCCATTTAAAAGCAGTAGAAGCAGGTGTTGATATTATTGACACATGCATGTCTCCATATGCATACCGTACATCACATCCGGCAGTGGAACCACTTGTAATGGCACTTCTTGGAACCAACAGGGACACCGGGTTTGATATAAAAATCCTTGCCGAGATTAATACTGTCTTTGAAAAAGAAATAATGCCCAAGTACAAACATCTTTTAAATGATACCAAGCTGTCTATTACAGACATTAATGTTCTTCTGCATCAAACACCGGGCGGTATGCTTTCCAACCTGGTTAACCAGCTCAGAGAAATGGATGCACTCGACAAGCTTGATGCTGTTTTTGAGGAACTCCCCAAGGTCAGAAAAGACCTCGGCCAGATTCCACTTGTTACGCCCACGAGCCAAATTGTCGGTATCCAGACAGTTAACAATGTCCTTTTCGATGATGAAAATGAACGATATAAAATGATAACTTCACAGGTTAAAGATCTTTGCTACGGCCTTTATGGAAAAACAGCAGTTCCGATTGACCCGGAAGTTCAGAAAAAAGCACTTAAGGGTTATGACAGAGGTGAAGAACCTATAACATGTCGACCGGCAGAGGTTCTCGAACCTGAACTTGAAAAAGCACAGGAAGAGATAAAGGGCCTTGCTGCTGATATAGACGATGAAATTCTTTACGCAATTTATCCTGTTACTGGAAAGAAATTCCTGAAATGGAAATACGGTAAGGAGGAACCGCCTGAGGAGGTTAAAGCAAAATCACTTGAAACAGCTCTTGCTAAACTTGAACTTGTTAACCTGGCCAAGGCCGGTAAGGTTGTTCCAAAATCAGAAATTGAAAAAATACCTGAAAAAAGTGCAAATGTAAGAGCATTTAATGTATTTGTTGACGGAGAATGCTATGAAGTTGGAGTGGATGAAATTGGCGGATCCCCGATAATAAGCTATTCAATGCCTGTACCGGGACAAGCGCCAGCTCCTGCTGCTGCACAAGTTGCAACACCGGCTCCTGCAACTGAATCAAAGCCTGCAGCACCGACTGCGGCTGCCCCAAAAGCAGTTGAAAAAGCTCCGGCAGCAGCTGAAGGTACACCTGTCACTGCTCCAATGCCGGGAATGATTGTCAGCTACGACAAAAATGTAGGTGATACGGTAAATGAGGGGGACTGTGTTGTTGTTCTTGAAGCAATGAAAATGGAAAACAATATTCCTGCTCCGGTTTCCGGAACTATCAAGGCGCTGAATTTCAGTAGCGGTGATTCTGTTGAAAAAGATGCTGTTATGTGTGTAATCGGTTAACTATATAATGATGCAATTGAAAAACGTTAAAAGGGATGATGTCCGAAAAGACATCATCCCTTTTTTATATAAAGCCACACATCATTAAAACGTATCGTTTTCATGTAAGAAAAAAGTAAGTAACAAGTCTCCGCCTACTGCGTTATAGAGTATATGAAGGTTTTTCCTATCCTACGGTTATACAGCGGCTATAATGTTTACGACGGCATCAAACTTATATTGACACCTGCCAACTTATTGTTTATAAAAATAAAAGCGCAGGTAGAAGCCTGCATAATTAATTTTAAATAAAAAAAGAACGAAACCACGAAAGTAAAAGTATCAGAAGATACCTCTATCTCGTGGTTTTTTTTTGCTCTACATACTACACAAGAATTTAGAAAAGGTGAGACCTTTGAAAAACGTTTATTATTGTTCAATTTCAATGGTCTCAAGGTTTTTATGCATATTTCAGAAGGTATATTATCTCCTGCATTACTTGCCGGGGGAGCAGTTCTAACAATATGTGGTTCTGCCGCAGGATTAAAGTCAATTGATTATGATGAAATACCTGTAATGGGAATTCTTTCGGCTGCTTTTTTTGTTGCGTCACTTATTCACCTGCCTATAGGACCTGTATCTGCGCACTTAACTTTGAACGGGCTGATTGGCCTGATTCTCGGTATAAGGGCTTTTCCTGTAATTCTGGTCGGACTTACACTTCAGGTACTTCTTTTTCAGTACGGAGGAATAACGACAATTGGAATTAACACATTGAATATAGCTTTGCCTGCTGTACTATGTCATTATATTTTCAAAAAGGGGGCCAGCTTAAATACAGGGAAAATAGTATTCAACTTGTCCGTTTTTAGCTGCGGTTTTTTTTCAATTTTTTTTTCAGCTATTATGGTTGGGTTTTCACTATCTTTAACCGGCAGGGCTTTTTTACCTGCAGCTAAAATCGCTGTAGCTGCACACTTACCGGTCATGTTTATCGAAGGGGGTGTAACAACAGCTTGTGTACTTTTTCTGAAAAAAGTAAGGCCTGAGCTATTAGAGTAAAAAATAGTTATTTGAAACTACCGATTATATTTTTATGAGATCAACAAAATGATTTGGGAAAAAAACAATAAAACTTCAGTTGTTAGTGAAATTGATCCAAGAATCAAGCTTATCATTGCCTTTCTTTTTTCTATTTTTATAGCAGTATCAAAAAGCTTTCCTGTTCTTATTGCAGCCTTTTGCATAGGTGTTGTGTTAGTGTCTATAACAAAAATAGCTCTAAGGGATATAATTCATAGTTTGATTCCTGTAAATCTTATGATTCTTTTTTTATGGATATTTTTACCCTTTACTTTCGAAGGTCAGCCTCTTTTTCATGCCGGACCTTTTACAATAATAAAAGAAGGGGTAGTGCATTCAGCCGGAATGACAATAAAATCAAATGCTATCATGCTGGTTCTTATCACACTAGTAGGTTCAACATCGATTATTACCCTTGGCCATGCATTGCATGAGCTTGGAATCAGCAAAAAACTTGTACACCTTTTTTTCTTTACTATAAGATATATTAATTCAATTCACAGGGAATACCTTAGCATGGTAAATGCCTTAAAAGTCAGGGGCTTTTATCCTGGAAATAATATTCATACATACAAAACAATGTCTTACCTCATAGGTATGTTGCTTGTAAGAAGCTTTGACAAGGCCCAAAGAGTTCATAGTGCCATGTTATGCCGTGGTTTTAACGGAAATCTTTACAGTCTGAAGGAATTTTCTCTTAACAGAACAGATGTTGTTAGTTTTTTATTTATGATATCATTGCTTTTTATTTTAGGAACATTTGAATGGATAATATAGTTATTAAACTTGAAAATATTTGTTTCAGCTACCCGGGAAGCGATCCCGTCCTTGAAAAGCTTGACTTTTCTCTGGCCAGGGGAAACAAAATTGGCCTCATCGGGTCTAACGGAAGCGGGAAAACGACTCTTTTTCATATTATTATGGGATTGATAAAACCCTCGGAAGGTAAAATTGAAATTCTTGGTGATCCTGCTGAAAATGAAAGTGATTTTAGAAAAATTCGTCATAAAGTGGGCTTTCTTTTTCAGAACTCGGATGATCAGTTGTTTTGTCCAACGGTATTGGAAGATGTTGCGTTTGGTCCTCTTAATCAGGGAAAATCAAATACCGAAGCAAAAAAAATTGCTGAAGATACATTGGAGTATCTCGGTCTATCAGGTTTTGAAGACCGAATAACCTACAAACTTTCAGGTGGAGAAAAACGTCTTGTTTCTCTGGCAACTGTTCTTTCAATGAACCCGGAAGTTCTCCTGCTTGACGAGCCTACAGCCGGTCTTGATGACAAGACAAAATCAACACTTATACAAATATTAGCCGACCTGAGCCTTTCCTGCATCATAATATCCCATGAATTCGATTTTTTAAAAGAGACCACAGACAAATCTTATATGTTGAAAGACAGAACTATCTTTTTAGACGATGACCTTCATATGCACCAGCATGTTCATGCTCATTTACAGGGAACAGCACCGCACCGGCACACTTAACCGTTCATGTTCTGAAATAATGATGGTGTAAAAAAAGCTCATTATACTACTCTATAGAGACCTTGGAAAAGTGTGCTTTTATTAATTCAAGAAAGATGGTGCTTTTACTATAAAAATTCATTAAGCCTGGTGAAGAAAAAAAGTAACTTTTTCAACCTTATAATGACTAAGTAGGTGAGTATTTGTGTAAAAAAATAGTCCTAAATTCAGTTTGAAAATTTCGAAAATAAAGAACACTCATTTGTCATCATCAATAATTATTGAATCATCCTCTGCGACTTTGATCGCTTTCGTGCCAACAGATGAAATTGTTTTTATATCCTGTTGATCAACATAGTCATCATCAACTTTTTCATCAAGAAGTTCATCAATTTCAACTGATTCATCCCTTTCGTCTACTATCAAATTATCTTTATTCATTTTTAAATCTTCAAGCGTATCAAGAATAACTTCTTCGGAATCTTTGTCTTTTGTATTATATAAACTGATTACAGAATTAATAATTTTAACCATATTTGGTTGAGGAGGGAAAATATTATTAGTTCTCAAAGCCGAAATCAGTTCCTTCCTGCCTTCAGAAATCTTTTCCATAATATTCTTTGCTTCATAGTTTTCTTCACACATCAGCGTAAACAAACCCTTATCCAGTTCAGCATATTCTTTAAGAGTAAGAATCTTTTTCTTATCATCTTTAAATATTATATATTTTTGCCGCATTATAGTCTCCTCTTGAATGCAGAAGTATTTTTTAATTATCTTAAATTTTATGCCGCATATATTTTGAAATATAAATATTGATAAACTCGTAAAAAATATAACCGATGGCTAAGTAAAAAGTCATACTATAGACGGCTTCGGAAAATGTTCAAGATCAAGGCGCGCAAATCATGAGGAATGAGGCGTACTTATTGTACGCCGCAGTGACGAAGGATGCAGCGCAACACAGATATTGGGCTTTTTACGACGCCGTTATGTATAAACGTTCAGCAAGTTTAACCCATTCAACCTCCTGAAGATTCTTAGCATAAGTGTGAATAAGTCCTGTTTTCATCGCTTTTATTTTTTCAGACCTTTGTGTTATTTTGTGGAAGGGCAGCATTGCTGCAAGCGCTTTTTCCTTATATTTTTTTATTGGGGTCAGGACATCATTGCGCCTTGTGAAGTAAGGATCTTCATTTTCATCACAAGGTTTATGAAATACGTTAAAATGCCGACATGCCAGAGGGCGCATGGGATGGATTCCGCAGATACCTTTTATCAAAAACGGGCATGGATCGTTTTCAGTAAAATTGCTAAGCTGTTCTTTGAGGGCCTTTCGCCGGTCATTTTCTGTTTTTTCCATGGTATACCAGTATATCCCGGAAAGCTCCAGTGGATATACAGGGATGGTAATATGTGTTGAACAACATGTCGAGCATCCTTTGGCACAAGCCAGTTTCTGCCCCTGATTTAAGCGAAGTTTTATACCATCATGAACACCTTTATCTGCAATATAATAAGCATCAAGAAGCATGGGAAGCCAGTCGAACCTGGTTTCATCATCAGGAAAGGACAATCTTTCCGGTTTTGGACCCGAACTTTTTTTTGCATTTTTTGCCATATTAACCTACTATTTTTACCAGATAATACTTAAATATTATAATAAAAAACAATCCTAAAAGAAAAGAGCTATATTCTGAATGCTTTTTTGTGTCAACCTGCAAATAAAAACTCGTATAGGTATATTAATTTTGTAAGTTATATATAGACAACAAAATAAAATAGTTGTCTATGCTAAGAAGAATGTAACTATGATAGAGGTCTTAGAAATTTTACAAGCGTTGATTCTCAGTTTGAGTGTTTATTGAATTGACATTAAAGGTTTTATAATACATTAATCGTAAAATATAATTAAATATGTGAGCTATATATCGAATTGATTTTAAAGCATTATGTTTTGCATCCACATTTTGTTTCGCCTGTAATTCATCACAAAAAATTTAACCGATTGCTAATAAAAAGAAAGGGAAAAAGCAATGATATCTCATAGCAAAATTGAAAAAATAATTTTTGATTTTATTTCAAACTCACCAGATAATTCATTGAAAATGGAAACCGGTGAACCTGCCTGGGAAGAAGCTCTGGTTGGATACAGTTCCGGTGATGATGCTATCTTTGAGGGTTATAAAAAAAATATAGGTGAGTTCCATTTCACCCCTGCTGAGATTTTCAACCTTACTTTTCCTGACAAAAAGGCAAAACCTGAAGACTTGACAGTTATCAGCTGGGTATTACCACAACGGGAGGCGACGAAAAAAGATAACAGAGCTGAGGATTTTTATCCTGCCGAGAGATGGGTTATGGCTCGTTTTCCCGGAGAAGAATTCAATGAACTGCTTCGCAAACATGTGGTTGAAGAATTGGGAGGTAAAGGGATAGATGCGGTTGTTCCAACTCTTTCACCACACTGGAAGTTTGAAACGGAGTCTAAATTCGGATTTTCTTCAAACTGGTCAGAACGTCATGCAGCTTTTGCCTCAGGTTTAGGCACTTTTGGCGCTTGCGACGGGCTTATAACACCAAAAGGCAAAGCTCATCGTGTTGGTTCAATTGTGGCAAGGTTAAAGCTTGATCCCACACCCAGGCCTTATACTGACCATCAGGCATATTGTCTGTTTTATGCTAAAAACAAATGCTTGGCCTGTGCTAAAAGATGTCCTGTTGACGCTATTACTAAAGATGGCCATGACAAAACAAAATGCCTGGGGCATGTGTGGGATACATGTAGTAAATATATTAAAGAAAATTATGATTTTGACGGTTATGGATGTGGCTTATGCCAGACAAAGGTTCCCTGTGAAAGCGGTATTCCGAAAGGGATCAATGTTGAGAAAAGCCGATAGCAGGAATCGAGCATTTATAAAGATGAATTGATTTTCTTTATAGGAGAATAATTATGATTAAAACAGCTATTACGGAAATGTTTGGTGTTGAATATCCGATTATATGCGGAGCTATGATGTGGCTTTGTAAACCTGAATTATGTGCAGCCATATCCAACGCAGGCGGGTTGGGAAATCTTACTGCAGGAGGCTACCAGACAGAAGAAGAATTCCGTGATGCCATAAGGGACACAAGAAAGCTCACTGACAGACCCTTTATTGTAAATATCGCCATAATACCATCTGTCCGCCTCACAACAGAGCATCACAGGATGTATGTTAAGGTGTGTGCAGAGGAAAGGGTGGCAGGTGTTGAGATTTCCGGGGCTCCGCTTGATAAGGGGCTTGGAATGGAAGCTGTTGAGATGTTAAAAAAGGCCGGCGTTAAAATGTTTCAAAAGGTCGGCAGCCTCAGACACGCAATACATGTGGAAAGAATCGGCTATGACGGAATATATGCTCTGGGTATTGAGGGTGGAGGGCATCCTTTAAGTGACGATGTTTCAACCATGGTTCTTACTCCGAAAATCGCTGATGTAGTGAAAATTCCAGTAGTTGCCGTGGGAGGAATAGCTGATGGCCGTTCTCTGGCTGCGGCATTAACCCTCGGTGCTTCGGGAGTAATGATGGCCAGTCGGTTCATTGCGACAAAAGAAGCCGATGTTCATGATAATATCAAAAATGAACTTGTAAAAAGACAGGAATTTGATACCGCCATTTTCGGGCAGTCATATGGACTGCAGGGCAGGGCGCTTAAGGGGGAGACGCTGGACAGGATTCGAGATTTGGAAGCAAAAGGGTGTGCGCTTCAGGACATACTGCCGTTTATGGCAGGGGATAGAATTAAAAAAGCCTGGAAAGAGGGGTTAGTCGATTATGCTACTCTAATGGTGGGCCAATCAATAGGCTTAATTAATGATATTCCTTCATGTCGGGAATTGATTGAAACAATGGGCAGGGAGGCAGAGGAAACCCTCACAAAGACTACCAGTCAGATAATGTGATTTATTGGTTTTATTAGTTAACCAATCGAACTAATAGAACCAGCAAAACACCTCCATTACTGCTTCAGGTTTGCGGGGAAAACTCTCCGGTTGCTCATTTATATGAGTTATTCTGGCCAAAAGCTATAACGCAGTAGATGGAGACTTTTTACGACGCCATCACTTTTACGACATAGCTTTTTTATATGCCATGGCAATAAGTTTATCGCTTAATACCGGAAATACTCTTTTAAGTATGTCAATTATGTATGCTTCCGGGCCAATGAGAATCCGGTGCGAGTTGTTTTTGATCGCCTTAATAATTTTATTTGCCACACTTTCGGGAGGATGACCGCGCTTTTCAAACATTTCAATGCTTTGTTTCTGCCTTTCCATATCTTTAAATCTTGATGCATGCGGAATGTTTGTTTTGATTACTCCGGGATGTACAGTTGTCACACCTATATTAAACTGGGCCAGTTCTATTCGAAGTGTTTCGCTTAATCCCCTGACCGCAAATTTTGAAGTAGTATATGTTGACAGCCTTGGGGTGGGCATAATTCCTGAAGAACTGCAGATATTAACAATATGACTTTCCTCTTCTTTTTGAAGGTAGGGTATAAAAAGCTTGCAGCCGTATATCACTCCCCACAGATTTATACCCAGGATCCATTCAATATCTTCCATGGTTTGTTCTATAAAATCTCCTGAAACAGTTATGCCGGCATTATTGACAACTATATGAACATGTTCATGGCTTTCGATGACTTCGTCAACTAACCGCTGCATGTCAAGTTTATCCGCCACATTGATTTTATGTTGAGATACCTTTCGCCCGATTTTTTCTATTTCTTCGGCAGTTTCTTTCATACCCTCTTCATTGATATCTGCAAGTGCCAGATCGCATCCTTCATTCGCCAATGCTATAGCGGTGGATTTACCTATTCCACTGCCCCCGCCTGTTACAACGGCAACTTTATTGATGAGATTTTTCATATTCTCCCCCCCCATTTCTCCCCGGAATGATTGTTTTTCAGAATACAATATGGACATGTACTCTTCCAGTCAAGCCAAAAGAAGATTCTGCCTATTGCAGATGAGTTGACGAACTATATATGACATGTTAAAAATTCCTATATTGCTGATTGTGTTAATATATTTAGGGGGATATGGATGATCAATTACGAAGAACTATCAAAAGATGAGCTGATAAAGAGAGCAAAATTAACATCCGAACTGGCTATAGCTATAGATGGGTTGTGGTTTCTGTCAGCAGAAAAAGCCAACGGTTTTGATAAGGCTCTTGATATGGACATTGAAGTATGGGAACGGTATTTCTCTGTTTCGATTAAGCGTATCAGAAAATATTTTGATATTAAACTTAATGGATTGGAAGGTATAAAAGAGATAATGAGATATGATCCAATGTGGGATCCTATCGGTTATGAACTGATTGAAGATTCTCCTGACAGCCTTATTTTCCAGGTGCACAACTGTCCTGCACTTGAAGGGATGGAAAAGATCGGGCGTGAGATTCTGACCTGTGAGCCTGTTGAAGGTGCATATTTGAAAAAACTGGCTGAAACCTGTGACCCGAAACTGAAGGTCAAGGCCTTAAAACTTCCCCCGAGAAAATCGCCTGATGAGTTATGTTGTCAGTGGAGATTCTTTTTTGAAGATTGATGGAGACGTAAAAAATCCAATATCTGCGTTGCGCTGTCCCGCCATGTCGGGATCATTGCGATGTACTATAAGTACGCCTCATTCCTCGGGATTTGCCAGGCCTTGATCTTGAATTTATTACGACGCCATCAGACTTGATGAACTTGTAAAAAGTATAACCGATGGCTAAGTAGAAATCTTCATGTACAAGCATAGTATTTGGGTAGGTGTGAAGGAATACAAGTAGTATGTCGAATGTCTGTTCAACTGCTATAACACAGTAGATGGAGACTTTTTATGACGCCATCCTTTTTTGAGCCCAGCCTTTAAGAAATTCTCGCTGATCTCTTGATTGGGTGTATCGTCCGGATAGTTTAACTTTTAATATAGCTTCATCCAAAGGTAAATTCTCAAATGTCATAATAAGGGGTATAAGGAAAGTTGCTGTCCGTCCTATGCCTCCGCGACAATGTACAACTGCTCTTTTACCGTCAGACATTACATCCTTGACAAGTTTGATAACCTCATCTAACTGCTCCTCTTCAGGAGCATGGCCATCGACCACAGGAACATGATGCACTGTAAAACATTTATTAAATTCAGGTGGTATATCAAGAACCGTACATGTAAGGTTTATTATCACCTCGATTCCTTCATCCTTAAGCTTCGTAAAATCGCCGTCACTGTCACCGTAGCGTCCCGGCATAGCGCAACCCGCAACTACATCCATCAGGTCCCATTTAAAATTCAGGGGGTCATATGCATTCGGAGATGGAGTTCTGGTTATGTTTTTTGAATTATTCTTTACCGGCATCTTTGTTTATCCTCATTTTAAAATATTTTATGAATAATAAGACTCGGTTCATATTGTGTCAAGCCGGTATAGGAATATTATTCAAAAAGTCGCTTTTTATGTAAATGGAAAACAACTTGAAAAGATGCCGTATTATTTGACATATTTTATATTAATTTTGACAATTTTTTAATACATCTTGAAATGTTCCTGTTATCGTAATACAGATTGTTATCATTATATCTTTTCAGCAAATCTTAAATTTGGAGGTAACACGATGGATAATAAAGAAATATTCAAACAGCTCAGCGAGACAATGGCAAATCGCGGAGGTCCGTATCCGGGTATGGATATCCCTGAATTTTATCCTATGGTTGAGGAAATGTTTACACCTGAAGAGGCTGCGCTCAGCAATGCAATGCCCATAGGTCACTTTACACTTGATAAACTCCTCCCTAAAGTTGATATGAGTGAGGAAGAGTTAATAGAGATGCTGAAAGAAATGGGAAAAAAAGGGCTTAGTGAAACTCGTATGATAGGGGGGAAACTCCATTATATGGGATCACCTTTTATGCCTGGCATTATAGAGCGGAAATTCATGAGAGGTACATTTACTGATCATGACAAGAGAGTGGCAATTCTTGTAAAAAAATATGTAGATAGAGTGGATGAAATAATCGGTGAAAGGGTAAAAACATATCCCGAGGGGAGAGTTATCCCGATAAACCAGACTGTTAAGGGAGAGACAACGGTCCGTGTATATGATGAGATTATGTCATATATTGATAAAAATGATTTTATTTCCGTTGGTACCTGTTATTGCCGTCACTGGGCAAGGCTTGTTGATGAAAATGATGTCTGCGAAAAACCTCATGAAGTGTGTATGATTTTCGGAGAAGGTGCCAGGAATATGGTGGAAAACGGAATCGGAAGATCGTTGACAAAGGAAGAGGCAAGGGAAGTTATATTGGAAACAGAAAAAGAAGGGCTTATTCATTGCACAATGAATACCAAGGATATTACCTTTGTATGCAATTGCTGTAAATGTCATTGTATGGGTATAGAAATGGCATTGAGGAACGATAACCCCAGCGACTTCATTTCATCAGGTTTCAAGCCTGTAACGAACCAGGAACTTTGTGTTAATTGCGGTACATGCATAGATATATGTCCCACGGAAGCTTTATCATTTAACAGCGATGATATTCTTGAAATTAATTCGCCTAAATGTTTAGGGTGCGGACTTTGTGTCAGTAATTGTGAAGTTGATGCTTTAACCCTTTCTAAAAAAGAAGACGCTTATGAACCGGCGGAAGATATTGAAGACCTCATGGGGAAAATAGCTGCTTCGGTGAGTGAAGCATAATAGCCTTAATTTTGAGTTAGCTTCGTAAAAGATGTCGTATTACCTGTTTTTCTTAAAGGTAATATGACATGGAGGTAAATAATGGATAATATGGAAGTCTACAAACAACTGGTCGAAACCATGAAGAAGCGCGGCGGAACATATCCCGGAATGGATATACCTGAATTTTATTCCATGGCTAAAGAACTTTTTACTCCGGAAGAGGCTGCAATCAGTAATGCAATGCCCAAAGGTTTATTTGCAATTGACATGATTATGCCGGAAGCAGGAAAGAGCGAAGAAGAATTAGCAAAGATTCTCGATGAGATGGCAGACAAGGGACTTTGTTTTACAGCGGAAGTTGAAGGTAGAAGGTTATACGGCGGTCCTCCTTTTGTTCCGGGTATTATGGAGCAGCAGTTTATGAGAGGAACGGCAACAGATAAAGACAAGAGAATAGCCAGAGTTATTTACGAATATAAAAAAGCTGTTGATGCTGTTGTCGGCCACAGGGAAGAGACATTTCCAAGCGGCAGGGTTATTCCTATAGATGAAACTCTGGAACCGGGAAGCAGGGTTAATACTTATGATGAAGTTATGTCATATATTGACAAAAACGAACATATTTCTGCGGCCACCTGCTATTGCCGTCAGGAAGCCAAGCTCCTTGACGAAAATGACGATTGTCATAAACCTGATGAAGTATGTATGCAGTTTGGATTAAGTGCTCAATTTGTTGCAGACCGGGGAATAGGGAAAAGTCTTACAAAAGATGAAGCAAAGGCTATGCTTAAAGAATGTGAAGAAGCAGGATTGATTCACTGTACTGTCAATGTCCAGGATGTTACATTCATCTGTAACTGCTGTGATTGTCACTGCATGGTTATTGAAATGGCGCTAAAGGATTCAATGCCGGGAAGATACCTTTCATCAGGTTTTAAGCCTGTTCTATCTCCTGACCAGTGCACAAGCTGTGGAACGTGCGTGGATATATGTCCCCCCAAAGCTTTATCACTTA